>DATKFO010000655.1:0-2853 GCA_035544355.1 Thermoanaerobaculia bacterium | reverse complement strand
ATCGCGCCGAGCGCGAGCGCACTCACGTTCACGCCGCCGCGTGCGACGCATTCGATCGCCACGATCGAAGTGCCGTCGACGAAAGACTTCGCCGGACTGCCCGCGATCGAAAGCGAGCTCGCGGACGTGGCAAGCGACTATCGCGAGCACATCGCGATTCCGTCTTCGCGCGCCACACTCGCATCGATCCGCGATGCCGCCGCGCGCGCGGACGTCCTCCACATCGCCGGCCACACCGAAGCACGACCAGGCCTCGGCGACGCCGCGCTGATGCTCGACGAGCCCGTATCGTGGAGCACGATCGCCGCGTCTCCCTTCCATCGCGCGTGCACGGTCGTGCTTTCCGCGTGTGAAACCTTGCGCACACCGCGCTCCCCGCAATCGCGTGCGCTCAGCCTCGGCGGCGGATTCCTCGCCGCCGGCGCGGCCGACGTCATCGGCACGCTCACGCCGATCACTGACGAAGACGCGCGCACGATCTTCGGCGCATTCCACAAACACTTCGCGCGCGGCGAAGACGCCGCGAGCGCACTGCGGAACGCGCAACTGGAAGCCATCACCAATGGTCGCAAAACGGCGTGGCGCGCCGTCGCCTTACTCACCAATCGCATCCCAAACAGGAGGACTCCATGACGAAAGTTCCGCCGCCGGTACCACCCTCGATCACCGTCACGTTTTGGGGAATCTGCATCTTCCTGCGCAAGCACAAGCAAGGGATTCAACTTCCGATCTACGGCCGGCGCATGGTGATGCTCAATGCCGGTCCGAGCGGATGCGCGGAGGTTCAGAAGGTTCTGGAGAACAAGGCGCACGGCCCTGTCGAGACCATCGATCCGCACCAGGCGCAGCTTCACATTCGGAACGAGGATCTGCTGCAGATCGGGGATCTGCCGGTCAAATCGCTGGCCGGGCCAAACAAATGGGCCATGTTTCATCTCGACGGCGTGCGGTTGACGATCCCGAACTCCATCGGCGAGGAGTTCGATTCGACCGGCACCCGCTGTCTGCAGAGCCTTCCGGGCCTCGTCCCGAATCTCGGGGCGATGAGTCCCGCGGCCGTCGTCGGAGAACCCTCCGTCGTCTCCGCGTTTTTTGATTTCAAGTCCGGAACCCTGAGCTCGGTCCAGTACGTGAAGAAAGGGAAGAAAGACGGGCCGGCGGTGACGGTTCACGAGACACGGACGGAGGGTGATCCCGAAATTCACGTCACTCCATTCGGTACGTGCGCCACGACCGTCATTCGCATCCGTCCGGGCGCGAGCGTCGCAGTGACCAACGAGCCGGATTACGACAACAAGTATGCCGATGCGCCCGACGACTTCATGCTCAATTACCTGCTCGCCGCTTCCTATCCAGCCAACCCGCAACATGCGAGCCCTACGTGTCAGGTGACGCACAAGCAGCCGGATCACGGCGGCCATCCCGTGTTCGCCACGCCCGCGTGCTCGAACACCGGCTGGCCTTGATGCCTCTGTCATAATGCGCGCTCTTTCATGCTCGACGACATCCAGAAACTCGATTCCGAATTCGCCGCCGCGCTCGACGCGGCGGCGACGCCTTCCGCGCTCGACGAGCTTCGCGTGCGCTACTTCGGCCGCAAGGGCGGTTTGATTCCCGCGCTGTTCTCGCGGCTCAAGGACGTTCCGAAGGATCAGAAGAAAGATGCGGGCGACGCGCTGAACAAACTGCGCGATCGCATCGAAGCGGAGCTCAAGGAAAAAACGGAGCGCGTCGCCGCGGAAGAATCAAAACGCAAGGAAGCGCGCGAGATCATCGACGTCACGCTCCCCGCGCGCATGCCGCGCGTCGGCTCGTTCCATCCGGTCACGCTCGTGCGCATGGAGCTCGAGAAGATCTTCCGCGAGATGGGCTACTCGGTCGATCCCGGCCCCGAGGTCGAGAGCGACTTTTATAACTTCGAGGCGCTCAACTTCACGCCCGATCATCCGGCGCGCGACACGCAGGACACGTTCTTCCTCGACGTCGGCAAGCTGCTGTTGCGCACGCACACGTCGAACACGCAGATCCATTCGATGGAGCAGTTCAAGCCGCCGCTGAAGGTGCTGTCGTGCGGACGCGTGTTCCGCCGCGACGAGATTACGATGCGCCGCTCGCCGATGTTCCATCAGGCCGAGGGATTTCTCGTCGACAAGAACATCCACATCGGACACCTGCGCGCAACGCTCGAGCACATGGTGCGCAGCCTGTTCGGCAGCGCGTCGCAGATGCGCATGCGCCCGAGCTTCTTCCCCTTCACCGAGCCGAGCGCGGAAGTCGACATGTCGTGCGTCTTCTGCAAAGGCGCCGGCTGCGGCACCTGCTCGCAAACCGGCTGGATGGAGATCCTCGGCTGCGGCATGATCCACCCGCAAGTCCTCCGCAACGTCGGCATCGATCCCGAAGAGTGGAGCGGCTTCGCCTTCGGCATGGGCCTCGACCGCGTGGCGATGATCCGCTACGGCATCCCCAACATCCGGCTGCTGTTCGACAACGACGAGCGCCTCCTGCGCCAGGTGAGGGGCTGATGGAATTCTCCCTGCGCTGGCTCGCCGAGTACGTCGACCTCCCGGTTGGACCGGACGGTCCGCAGCAGCTCGCGAAGCGGCTCACCGCCGCCGGCTTCGCCGTCGAAGGGGTGCGCGCCGTCGCCTTTCCGGGGGGCTCGTCCGACGACACGGTGATCGACATCGACATCACCACCAACCGTCCGGACGCCATGAACCACCTCGGCCTGGCGCGCGAGATCGCGGTCCTCTTCGACCGGCCGCTCCGCCTCCCCCCGACCGCCCCGCCGGAGGGGAGCGAGCGGGTGGAGGACGCCGCCCGGATCGAGATCGACGACTTCGCCGGTTG
>DATKFO010000654.1:0-2997 GCA_035544355.1 Thermoanaerobaculia bacterium | reverse complement strand
ATGCCGCCGCTTTGGGTAGCGCGCATCGAGCGCGTCACGTTTTCGCTCAAGGATCGTGACCCAAAGCGGCGGCATGGCCGCCGCACTCCAGATGGGAGACCAACCCGATGCTGCGTCGCTCCTCAATTCTCTTCCTCGCTTTCTTGATGTCCTGCGCGTCCGCCGCGCACTACCCCTCCCACACCGTCAGCGACCGCCTGTTCTTCGGACGGTCGATGCCGGGTGGCGGGGCGGTCACCGACGCGGATTGGGAGACGTTCGTGCGCGAGGTGATCTCGCCGCGGTTTCCGCATGGGCTGACGATCTGGCGTGCTGAGGGGCAGTGGCTTGGGGATGATGGGAAGCCGGCGAGTGAGCAGACGATGGTGCTCGAGCTCATTCACGAGGGCGGCGCGAGCAACGAGAAGGCGGTCAACGAGATCGCGGATGAGTACAAGCGGCGGTTCAAGCAGGACGCCGTGATGCGCGTGACGACGCCGGGGTACATGCAGTTGCTGCGGTGATGTGAAATGCGGTGCCGGTCGCGACTGCGTGACCGCGCAACCTCGCAACCCGAAACGCGGTACCCAAAGCGGCGGCATGGCCGCACGCACTCCAAAATCAAAGTCGTTGTTCTGTCGCTGCATCGAACAGGTGCAACTTTTCGATCTCGACGGTGAGCGCGATCGCGTCGCCGACGTGCGGGGCGGTGTGGGAGTCGAAGGTTGAGACGAAGAGGTCGTCGCCAACACGCGTGTGGACGATGGCTTCGTGGCCGACGGGCTCGACGATCTCGACCACGCCATTCAGCGGAGCGGTTTCGCCGCGGCTTGTGCGATTCGGTTCGAGCAGGTTTTCGGGGCGGATTCCGACGCGTAATTTTTGTCCTTCGGTGCCGGGGCCGCGATGCGGGATTGCGTATTTGCCGGCGTCGAGTCTCCCCTCGCGGATCACGGCGTCGAAGAAATTCATCGCGGGCGTGCCGATGAATTGTGCGACGAAGACGTTCGCCGGGTTGTCGTAGACCTCGAGCGGCGCGCCGACTTGCTGGATGCGGCCGTGGTTCATCACGGCGATGCGGGTGCCCATCGTCATCGCCTCGATCTGATCGTGCGTGACGTAGACGGTCGTCGTCTTCAACCGCTGCTGCAGTTTCGTGATCTCCGCGCGCGTCTGCACGCGCAGTTTCGCGTCGAGGTTCGAGAGCGGCTCGTCGAAGAGGAAGACGGACGGGTTGCGCACGATCGCGCGTGCGACGGCCACGCGCTGCCGCTGTCCGCCGGAGAGTTGTTTCGGTTTGCGATCGAGGAGCTGCGTGATGCCGAGGATGTCGGTGGATTCGTTGACGCGGCGGTTCATCTCGGCGGGCGGCATCTTGCGGATCTTGAGTCCGAACTCGATGTTCTCGCGAACGGTCATGTGCGGATAGAGCGCGTAGCTCTGGAACACCATGGCCACGTCGCGATCCTTCGGCGGGATGTCGTTCACGACGCGATCGCCGATCAGCACCTTGCCGTCGGTGATCTCTTCAAGGCCCGCGATCATGCGCAGCGCGGTCGATTTGCCGCAGCCCGAGGGGCCGACGAGCACCATGAATTCGCGATCGCGGATGTCGAGGCTCATCCGCTCGATGACCGAGACCGTGCCGTAGCGTTTCGCGACGTTGTCGAAGGTGACTCCCGCCATACGAGCATCGTAAACGATGGGCCGCCTGAGAGGCGGCCCTACGTCGTGAATCCCGTCATGTTCGTATACAGCTGGAGCCGCTTCGCGCGCAGCTTGCCTGGCGCGTACTTCGCCTGCCACTCGTCGTTCTCTGCGAGGAAGAGGCTCGCGGCCGCGGCCGTGATCGTCTGCTTCGTCGATTCGTGCACGGCGCGGAAGTAGTAGTGGTTGAACAGGCGATTGAACTCGGTGAAGTAGATGTCGGCGACGCGATGGTCGCCACGGATGATGAGCATGTTCTCGTCGTTGTTGTTCGTCGACGCGTTGCTGAAGTTCGCCGAGCCGGTGACGACGATCGGATCTTTGCCGAGCGGGTCGCGCAGCAGGAACTTCGAGTGGATGTACGAGACGTGGTTGTTGAGCGCGAGCTCGCGCGCATTCGTCTCCTTCGCCCACTGATACACGGGATCGCGCAGGAACGAGCCCCACGCGCTGTACACGTTGTTGCTCGCGCGCAACGCGACGAACGGCGACTTCGCGTTCGACTTCTCTTCGTCTTTTTTCTCGAGCAGCAGAAACGCGATCGCACTCTCCGAGGTGTGCTTCACGAGCTTGTCCTTCAGCGCGGCGCTCACGCCGAATGCGAGCGTGATACACGCCGAGGCCGACGCGGCGTCGACGAGATCGAAGTAGAGATCGAGCACGGTGAGGCCGCTGCGCGGGCTGAACACGGGCGTGACGCCTTTCGGAATCTCCTTCAGCGTCGACGGCACGTCGAACAAGTCTTCGACGCTCTTCTTCAGCGCGTCGTTCTTCGTTTTCGACTCCGCGCGATCGTCGCCGGCGCGCGCGCCGGGATCGTCGCTCAGCAGCGTCCAGTACGCGAGGAAGCGCTCCGCGACGTCGCGGTTGCGGAGCCAGTGTCCGACGTTCGTCTGCCCGTGAATGCCTCCGAGCGAGATGTTCGTCGAGCCGGTCCACACCTCGACCGGCGTACGTTTCTTGCCCGTCAACCGCACCATGAATTTGTTGTGCTGGATGTCGTTCTTCTTCGCCTCGCGCTGGATGACGTTCGCCTTCGGGATCTTCGCCTTCTTGATCGTGTCGAAGTTCGCGTTGCGCGGAAACGGGTCCTTGCCGGATCCGTTTTCCTTCGCGTCGATGATGATCTTCACGTCGACGCCGCGGTCGATCGCGTCCTTCAGCTCTTCGAGCACGGGCGCGTAGTGGAATTCGTAGAAGCAGCAGCGCAGCGCCTCGCCTTCTTTCGTCTCCCTGATGAATTGGAGGAGCGCGGTCTCGAGATCGCGGCTCAGCCACTTCAGCGCCTCCTTCTTCTTCGCTTCGGTCGGC
>DATKFO010000653.1:0-6875 GCA_035544355.1 Thermoanaerobaculia bacterium | reverse complement strand
TCATTGCGCGCGATCTCGCTGAGCTTCTCGGCGTTGCCGCGGAGGAACATCGCGTGGATGATCTGCTTGCGGATGTCGACTGCGTTCTCGGTGGTGTAGAGATCCGCGAGCTCGTTCTTCGCGCCGATGATGCCGAGCTGGCGCACGGCTTCGCCGCGCAGATCAGGATTCGTCTCCGCCTTCGCGAGCGTGAGCAAGCGCGTGCGATCGCCGGAGATCATGTACGACTTGAGGATGCTCTTCTTCAGCTTCACGTCGGACGACGACGCGTAGACATCGGCGAGCGCCTTGCGGCTTTTTTCGCCGCCCATGATGCCGAGGTAGCGGATCGCTTTCGATTGCAGCGCGCCGTTGTCGCGCGCGACGCGCACGAGAATGTCGAACGCCTGCGGTGAGCCCGACTGGCTGAGCACGAACAGCGCGCGGTCTTTCACTTTCGGCGATGCGGTGCCGGCGAGCATTTTCTCGACGATCGGAATGGCGCGTTCGCTGTCGCTCTGCATCAGGCCCATCAGCGCCATCAATTTCAGCTCGTCGTCTTCGACGTTTTCCGGCGCGATGCTTTGTCCGGCGGACTGGCGAATCTCGACCTCGAGCAGTTTGCCGTCTTCGGTCCATTTGTTTTTCGGAAAGCGCTTCTGCAGATCCAGCAGCGTCGACAGCGCCTCGGAACGCTGGCCCATGCGATTCTGCGAATACGCGAGCCAGTACAGCGCAGCCGGCGTGTGCTCCAGCTCGAGCTTCGCGCACTGGCGGAACAAGCTCGCCGCGCGGCGGAAGTCGCCTTCATCGAGCGCGTCGTTGCCCTCGTCGTACAGATCTTCTTCGGTCTCGGCGCGATCGCGCTCGACTTCACGGTCTCGGTCGCGCGTCTTCTCTTTTTCTTTGTCTTTGTCGCCGAACGTAATGATCGTCGTCGCGCACAGCGGCTGCAGCGCGAGAACGAGGGCCAAAATCAGGGTGATGATGCGGAATGGTTTCATAGGTCGGTTCCTCGAGTTTCCGTCGGCGGCCGATCGCCGCTCCCGGTCTGCGCGCTCAGCACGCGCACTTTGAAAAGCAGTCCTTTGGCTTCGATCCGCTTCTGGATCTCGGCGAGATGATCCGCGTCGAGCGTCGTGCCGGCGTTCGACAGCTCGACGAGGATCGGTTCGATGTCAGCAAGCACGGATGCGATGCGCGCATCGCCGCGCTTCGCCGCGGTCTGGCGGTACATTCGATTCGATGCGAGGAGCTCCGTTGCGCGCTCCTGTTGCACGGAGTCGTCGAGGCCTTTCGACGGATCCGCGTTCGCGAGCTGCTGCAACATCCGCTCGGAATCTTCGAGGTGATCGCTCACGACGACGAACAGCACGCGATCGCGACTCGCGGTCGTCGGTGATGGCGTGACGGTCTGCACGATGCTCGTGGTCGGCGCGATCGCGGTCTGGCGCGCGTGCCACAGTTGTCCCGCGAAAAATGCGATCGCAAGAACCGCGGCGGCGGCGACCATCGATTTCCACGCGACTCTGCGTCCGCGCGTCGCGTCGCGTCCGATCTTCCAGCGGAGGCGATTCCAGATCTCTTCGCCGTACGTGCCGTTGCGCTCGGGAATCGGAGCGTCGGTGACGAGCGCGAGGACGCGGCGGATCGTTTCGTATTGCGCGCGGCACTCGCTGCACGTGCGGAGATGTTCTTCCGCGACGGACGGCTGCGCGTCATCGTGGTAGTAGTGCTCGACGAGCTGTTCTTCGTTCAGGTGCTGCATGGAGTTGACCTCACAAAAGGCTGCAGGGCTTCGCGCAGCTTCTTCACCGCGCGAAAAATCGTGTGCTTCGCTGCGTTGACCTGGATGCCGAGGTGCTTGCCGATTTCTTCGACCGGCATCCCTTCGAAATGGCGCATCACGAATGCGGTGCGCTCGTTGCCGCTCAGACGCTCGAGCGCGGCGGTGACGTGTTGCTGGAGCTCGGCGCTGAGCGCGAGACGATCGGGTTGCGGCGCGTCGGTCTCAAACGCAGTCGCATCCGCCTCGCCGCCGTAATGTTTGTCATGACGTCCGCGTGCGCGCAGCAGATCGAGCGAGCAGTTGATGGCGATGCGATGCAGCCACGTGCTGAAGTTCGCCCGCTCCTCGAAATTCTCGAGCTGCCGGTACGCGCGGAGAAAAGTCTCCTGCACCACATCGTCGGCATCGTGTTCGTTTCCGGTCATGCGCCAGGCCACTCGGAAGATGACCCGACTGTGCCTCTCGACGAGCATGCGAAAAGCGTCGGGATCGCCGCCTCTGGCCTGCTCGACCGCTGCCGCGTCGGTCATCTCCATCTCGGACAGGTTAGACTCGGAAACGACCTCTGGGTTAGTCGGAATGGGTTGGCAGTTGGCAGTAGGCAGTAGGCAGTGGGCAGTAGGCAGTTGGCAGAACGGTCGTCAAAGCCGCGCTTCGTCGGTTTTTCCTCTGCCCACTGCCAACTGCCAACTGCCAACCGGTCTTCACTCGGGCGAAACCTAACCTTCGCCGGAACGTAACGTCAGGTAGGTACAAGGAAAATCGAATGCGGCGTGTCGCACTGGTTCTGACGCTCGCGGCGTTTGCGGTCGCGGGCTCTGCTTTGGGCGCGACCGCGCAACGTCAGCTCATCGGTACGGCTCAGGATCACTCGCTCGTCGAGGGCGAGGATTGCGCGCGCTTCCACACGCAGACCTACACGTCGTTTCCCGCGCAAGTCAGCGCGGAAGAGCATCGCGACGTCCCGCTCGCCGGCGTCGATGTGTTGAAGGTGCGCGCAGGTGATGAAGGCGGCGTCTCGATTCGAGGTTGGGATCGCTCGATCGCGCGTCTCACGATCTGCAAGTGCGCGGTCGGACAGACGAAGCTCCTCGCGCAACGCACGCTCGGCAGCGTGAGCGTTTCGCTGCGACCTGGCGAGATCATAGCAACTGGCCCGGAGATCAACGAGACGCAAGTGTGGTGGGTCCACATGATTCTGTTCGTGCCGAAAGCGTCGAATCTCGACGTCGAGGCGGAGAACGGCGGCATCGCGATCCGCAACATGTCCGGCCACGTCAACGCGCGCGCGACGAACGGCGGCATCTCGCTCGCGCAGTCCGCCGGCGATCACAAGATCTCCACGCGCAACGGCGGCATCTCGCTCGATCGCATCACGGGACGCGTCGACGCGACGACGCAGAATGGTCCGATCTCACTGCGCCTTCGCGACGCCGCAGTGCCGTCGCTCGAAGCACGCACCGACGACGACGGCGCGATCTACTGCAATCTCAAAGGCTGCGCCGACCGCCTCGGCAACTGGACCGCAAATCGCCGCGTGCTCCGCATCGGAACCGCCGCGCCGATGATTCGGTTGTCGACGAGTCGCGCGCCGATCATGATCGAACAGGTGCGATAGCTCAGTCGGCAGTTCGCAGTGGGCAGTGGGCAGAGACGTTGTGTAACTCTTCTGCCTACTGCCTACTGCCAACGGATTCAGCGGCACCAAAGCTGCACTTCTCGGCCTCATGGCAGCGCTTCCCGAAACGATCCTCGACGAAGGTAGTGTCCGCTTCTATCGCGATGCATTGGCGATTCTCAAACGCGCGAATGTGCCGCATCTTGTCGGCGGCGCATATGCATTCGCGCGATACACCGGCATCGAGCGCCACACGAAAGATTTCGACGTCTTCATTCGGCGCGGCGATTACGCGCACGCTGCTGCTGCGTTCGAGCAAGCGGGTTATCAAACCGAGCTTTCGTTTCCGCATTGGCTCGGAAAAGCGTTCAAGGGCGATCTCTTCGTCGATCTGATTTTCAGCGCGGGCAACGGCGTCGCGGTCGTCGACGATGTCTGGTTCGAGAACGCGGTCGATGCGCGCGTATTCGACGTCGAGGTGCAGCTCATCCCCGCCGAGGAGATGATCTGGTCGAAGGGCTTGATCATGGAGCGCGAGCGCTTCGACGGCGCCGACGTCGCGCACGTGTTCCTCGCCGTTGGCGACACGCTCGACTGGCGGCGCCTCATCGATCGCTTCGGCGAGCATTGGCGCGTGCTCTTCGCGCACGCCGTGCTGTTCGGCTACATCTATCCATCCGAGCGCACGAAGATTCCGGCGTGGGCGCTCGACGAGCTCGCGCAGCGCTTCGCGGAAACGCGCGCGCCCGGCAGCGAGAGCATCTGCTACGGCACGATCATCTCGCGGCAGCAATACCTCACCGACGTCGAAGTCTGGGGATTTCGCGACGCACGCCGCGAGCTCGGCACGATGTCGAACGAAGACATCGCCCATTGGACCGCCGGCATCGCCGAGGATGGAAGTCCGAAATGACTACGCGCGAAACGCTGCGGATTGCCGCACTCGCGGACATCCACGTGAAGAAGACGTCACAGGGAACGCTGCACGACACGTTCGCGCAAGTCACCGAAAACGCGGACGTGCTGCTGCTCTGCGGCGATCTCACTGACTACGGCACCGTCGAAGAAGCGAAGGTGCTCGCGAAAGAGCTCACGTCGGCGCTACGCATCCCGGCGATCGCGGTCCTCGGCAATCACGACTACGAATCGGGCCAGGAGAAAGAGCTCGTCGCAGTCTTGAATGATGCGAGCGTGGTCGTGCTCGACGGCACGTCGCATGAGATCGACGGCGTCGGCTTTGCGGGCGTGAAAGGCTTCGCAGGCGGCTTTGGTCGCCGCGCCCTCGGCGCATGGGGCGAGAAGATCATCAAAGACTTCGTACACGAGGCGATCAACGAAGCGCTGAAGCTCGAGTCCGCGCTCGCGCGTTTGCGCACGCCGCAAAAGATCGGCGTGCTGCATTACTCGCCGATCCAGGCAACCGTAAATCCCGAGCCACCGGAAATCGTCGCATTCCTCGGATCGAGCCGTCTCGAAGAGCCGCTCGACCGCTATCGCGTGAACGCGGTGTTCCACGGACACGCGCATCGCGGGAGTGCCGAGGGACGCACGAAAGGTGGCGCGCCCGTGTACAACGTGGCTACCGCAGTGCTGCTCGCAGCCTATCCGGAGCGCCCGCCTTTCCGGGTGATCGAAGTGCCCGTCGGCGAGGCTGTCGTCGCGGGATAAACTCCGAGCAGTGAAACATCCCGCATTTCCCAACGGCATCACGCGCGAGGCGCTCGTCGATTGGTATCGCGCGATCCGCGTGCGCACGAAGTCGCTGTTCGACATCATCACACCCGACGCGTACTACGACCGCCCGATCGCGCTGCGCAATCCGATCGTGTTCTACGAAGGACATCTGCCCGCGTTCGCCGTGAACACGCTCGTGAAGCTCACGCAGAAACGCGAAGGCATCGACGCGCGGCTCGAAGATCTCTTCGCGCGCGGCATCGATCCCGAAAGTGAAGACGCGATCAAGGATCCGACGGATGTGTGGCCGTCGCGCGCTGACGTGCAGGCGTACAACACGAAGGCGGAGCAGCTGATCGAGGAGACGCTCGCAGAGTCGGAGATGGTGGAGGCAACGTTCACGATTCTCGAGCACGAGCTGATGCATCAGGAGACGTTGTTGTACATGTTGCATCAGCTGCCGTATGAGAAGAAGAGCGCTTTCGCCGTAGCCCCGGGCGTAAGCCCGGGGAAGCAAGCGCGCAACGAAGCGATCTCCATTCCACGAGGTCGCGCAATTCTCGGCGCACCGCGCGATGGCCGCTTCGGATGGGACAACGAGTTCCCCGAGCTCACGGTCGACGTCGATGCATTCACGATCGACGCGCACAACGTCACGAATGGCGAGTACCTCGAGTTCCTCAGCGAGACCGGCGCGAGTGCGCCGCATTTCTGGGACGACGGACATTGGCGCGGCCTGTTCGAACGCATCCCGCTTCCGCTCGACTGGCCCGTGTACGTCACGCACGAACAAGCCGAAGCGTATGCACGCTGGCGCGGCGCGCGATTGCCGACGGAAGCTGAGTTCCATCGTGCACTCGGCGACGAGCCGATCGGCGCCGGCAACTACGACTTCCTCAACACCGAGCCCGTGCCGGTCGGATCGTACGAACCGAACGCGCTCGGCATCTACGACCTCGCCGGCAACGGCTGGGAGTGGACGTCGACGCTCTTCGAACCCTTCCCCGGATTCGAGCCGATGCCGTCGTACCTGCAGTACTCCGCCGACTTCTTCGACGGCAAGCACTACGTCATGAAAGGCGCATCGCCCGCCACCGCTCGCGAGCTCTTGCGCCCCTCATTCCGCAACTGGTTCCGGCCGAACTATCCGTACGTTTACGCGACATTCCGGACCGTGCGCTGATCACTTCTTGAGCGAGCGCTCGATCGCTAACTCGATCCAACGCGTCACCGAGATTTTCTCGAGCTCCGCGCGTCGATGAGCCGCGGTGATCAGATGGATGGGCAGCCGCAGCGTGACAGGCTTTCGCGGCGTTGCAGCAGTCGAAGGTCTACCGGCGCCCTTTCGCGCTCCGCCTCGGGGCATTCGTCGTGTTGCCTTTCTCCGGATTCGCGATCCGACCCTGTTTCACGCCGAGCTCGAGCCACATCCTGTTCAATTCGAGGTACAGCGGATTCGTGAGCACGTCGCGGTGGGAGCGTGACTTCGAAAAGAGCGGCGATCGCATTCCAAAAGCGAAGTCTTCGAACGCGAACCAATCGGTGTTCTCGGAGAACTTGCGCCGTGCAACGCGCAAAAAGGCGTTCTCTTCGGGCGTGAGTGTTTCCAGCTGTTGGCTCGTAGCTTTTTTCAAGTTGTGCTCCTGTCGGGTCAACGCACTTCTTCGAAAAAGACGCGGTGATATTCGAGGTACATCGCCTCTTGCCGGAAGCGCTCTCGCGCTCGCAGCAACAACTGCCGGATCGTATCTACGTCGCGAAGCGTTTTCACGATGATCACGAACATACGGTTCTGATCGGTCATGCCACGCCACC
>DATKFO010000652.1:0-7011 GCA_035544355.1 Thermoanaerobaculia bacterium | reverse complement strand
GGAGAGACCCGTCTCAAAATGTGGCACAGACACTCCTGTCTGTGCGCACTCGGAAGGCCGCGTGCCAGGGAGTGGCGGCTGCGACGAACGCACGATTTGCGCGAGGGCGGGCCGCCTGGAGAGGGCGGCCCTACGTTGAGGAACGTAGGACATGCTCTCAGCTTGTCCTGCGCGTGCCATCCGCGGGGAGTTGCGGGCTGCGACGACCGCACGATTTCCGCGGAGGCGGGCCGCCTGGAGAGGCGGCCCTACGTGGTGGAATGTGGTGTCGTCGTCGATCGAGAATGTGACTTCATTCAACGCAATTTGAGCGCGCACGGGGTGCCGGGTCAACTGCGCCACTCGTCGATCAAACTCGCCACCAACCCCGTCCATCCCGTCTGGTGCGAAGCACCCAGACCCTCACCATGATCGCCGTTGAAGTACTCGTGGAACCAGACGAGATGTTTCCAATGCGGGTCGTGTGCGAAGAGTTGGGCTTTGCGTGTGCCGCGGGGGCCGAAGACGGGGCGGTAGCCGTCGGCGTCGGGGAGGAAGATGCGGATCATGCGATCTGCGATGCGCGCGGCGAGGCCGTCGAGCGAGATGGTTCGTTCGGGTGCGACGGCGAGGCCGGGCAGTGTGCGGCCGCGGGTGCGCGCGTCGCTCGATCCGCCGCCCACGCCTTCCGTTGCGCGCGTGTCGCTCATCGCGTCGTGCGGTGCATCGCTTGAGAGGTCGTCGCCGACGGCGACCTGCACGGTTCCGCCGAACGCTTTCTCGAGTTTGCGCAGGCTTTCGATGAAGAGGAATGTCGTCGGGAACCAGACCGGTCCGCGCCAGTTGCTGTTGCCGCCTTTCAGCCATCCGAGGGATTCGGCGGGCTCGTAGCCGACGGCGGCGTTGCCGAAGCGGAATGGGTGTTCCTGATGAAATTTGCTCAGGCTGCGAATGCCGAACGGCGAGAGGAACTCCGCGGGATCGACGACGCGTGCGAGCAGGTGCTGCAGCTGATTCTGATCGACGACTGCGAGCACGTGCGTCAACTGTCCGTTACTGCGCACCGTCGTTACGCACTGCTCGACGATCTCGCGGCGATGGCGCATGAACCAGTCGAGGTTTTCGCGAAAGACAGGGAACGGCTCGATCCACTTTTGCTCGAGTCTCTCGATGGCGTAGAGCGGAATCAACCCGACGAGTGAGCGCACGCGGAACGGCACGTCGTGTCCGTCGGCAAGGCGCAACAGGTCGTAGAAAAAGTTGTCTTCTTCGTCCCAGAGCGTGCGGTCGTTGCGCATCATCTTCATCGCCGCGCCGATGTAGACGTAGTGCTCGAAAAATTTCGTGGCGAGGCCTTCGTACACGGCGTTCTTCTTCGCGAGCTCGAGCGCGATGCGCATCATCACGAGCGAGAACATACCCATCCAGCCAGTGGCGTCGCTCTGTTCGAGCACCGCACCTTGCGGCAGTTCTTCGCTGCGTTCGATGACGGTGATGTTGTCGAGCCCGAGGAAGCCGCCTTCGAAGACGTTGTTGCCTTCGCTGTCGACCTTGTTCACCCACCACGTGAAATTGAGCAGCAACTTGTGAAAGCACTTCTCGAGGAAGTCGACGTCCGCGCGGCCGTTGCGGATGCGGTCCATGTTGTAGACGCGCCACACGGCCCACGCCTGCACGGGCGGATTGAGATCGGAGAACTCCCATTCGTACGCGGGGATCTGTCCGTTCGGATGCTGGAACTGCTCGAAGAGCATCAGCCAGAGTTGTTCCTTCGCGAGCTCCGCGTCGATCAGCGCGAACACGACGGAGTGAAACGCGAGGTCCCACGACGCGAACCACGGGTACTCCCATTTGTCCGGCATCGAGAGGATGCGCATCGAGTTGAGATGCCGCCAGCGCGAGTTGCGTCCGGCGTTGCGCGATGGCGGGGGAGGTGCGGCGGCGTTGTCGCCGTCGAGCCAGACGTCGACGTCGAAGAGGTAGGCCTGTTTGTTCCAGAGCATGCCGGCGAAGGCCTGGCGCTGGATGTTTTTTTCTTCCTCGGTGGCGCGGGTGGGGTGGATGGTTGTGTAGAACTCGTCGCATTCTTGCCGTCGTTGCGCGACGATGTTGCCCGTTGCCCGTTGCCCGTTGCCCGGAGCGAGTCGCATCTCCATCGTGGCGGCTTCGCCAGGCTCGACTTCGAATCGCATCCACGCGCAGGCTTTCGTTCCGACGTTGTCGGGGTTCACGGCGTTGTGCTCGCCGTTGACGATGTAGCGGTGAAATGCGTCCTTCACGTACTTGCTGCGTGAGGCACTACCGTAGAGGCGCTCTGCGTTCGTTTCGTTGTCGGTGAAGAGCAGCTTCGCGCCGTCGGGAACTTCGAAGATGTGCGGGCCGAGTTGCGGCGTGTGCAGCAGGCCCGCGAGCGGCGTCGCGTTCGTGTCGTCGGCGAAAATGCCGCCGTCGACTTTGCGCAGCGTCGGCGGCGTCGCGGGTGCGCCGCTCCACGACCACGTGTTGCGGAACCAGAGATTCGGGATGAGATGGATCGGCGCGCGCTCGGGCCCGCGATTCGTTGCCGTCACGCGGAAGACGAGTGTGTCCGCATCCTCCTTTGCGATCTCGATCTCGATGTCGAAGTAGCGGCTGTCATCGAAGATACCGGTGTCGATGAGCTCGACTTCGGGAACGCCGCGTCCGCGCGAGCGATTGAGCTCGATGAGCTGCGCGTACGGAAATTCGCGCTGCGGGTATTTGTAGAGCAGGCGCTGATACGCGTGGCTCGGCAGCGCGTCGAGATGGAAGTAGCACTCCTTCACGTCCTCGCCGTGATTCCCCTCGGTCGGAATGAGTCCGAAGTAGCGCTCCTTCAGAATCGGATCGCGCTCATTCCAGAACGCCATCGCCCAGCAGAGGATCTGGTAGCGATCGCAGAAGCCGGCGATGCCGTCCTCGCCCCAGCGATACGCCTTCGAGCGCGCGTGATCGTGCGGAAAATACTTCCACGCGTCGGCGTCCGCGCTGTAATCCTCGCGCACCGTGCCCCACGCGCGATCGGCGAGGTACGGACCCCACCGCCGCCACGCGTGGATGTCTTTCAGGCGATCGCGTTCCAAGTCTTTAATCCCGAGCAACGTCGAGGGATCAACGGAGCCATCACGATACACGTGCACGAAGTCTGATGCACGTGCGTTCGGACTTCGTGCTCGTGTATCGTGACGGCTCCGTTGACCCCTCGACTTCGCTCGGGGTTAACTACCAGACAATGAAGCGTCCCCAACTCCTCTTCCTCGCCAAGTTTTTCGGAATCCTCGTCGGCGCGTACCTGCTCATCGCATGGAATCCCGTCAACGATCGCGTGATCGTGCCGTTCACGGCGGCGCTCGCACGATCCGCCGGTGTGCTGCTCAACATCCTCGGGCAAAAGGTGACGGTCACCGGCACAGTGATCGGCTCGAATTTGTTCGCGGTCAACATCAACAACGGCTGCAACGGCGTCGAGGCGATGCTGATCCTGCTCGCGTCGATCGTCGCGTTCCCCGCATCGATCAAGGCGCGCGCGATCGGACTGTTTCTCGGCGCGATCGCAGTGCAGGCGCTCAACGAGATCCGCATCGTCACGCTCTATCTCCTCGGCGCGCACCAACACAAACTCTTCGATCTCTTCCACACCGCCGTCTGGCAGATCGTCATCATCGTCGCGGCGATCGGCTTCTTCCTCGCATGGAGTGCACGCGTTGCCCCGATTCGACTGGCGAACCGCGGTTAGAGCGCTGATCGGCTTCGTTCTCGGCGTCGTGCTGTGGACGATGCTCTCGCCGATTTACAACCGCGTCATCGAGACCGGCGCGGAATTCACGATCCGTTTGTTCGAGAGCCCGTCGGTGACGTCGCTCAAACCCGATACGGACAACGAGAGCTACGCGACGATCGACCGCAGCGATTTCGATCCGCGCTCGAAGCGCCCCGGCGTCCCGGTCAGCGATCTCACGTTCAACGTGATCCTGCTGATCGCGCTATTCGCGATGGAATCGCGCCCGTTCTCCGATCGCAACATCCGCGGATTCGTCTTCGCCGCGATCGTGCTCGCGTTCACGCACGTGTTCGGACTCATCACCGAGGTGATGAGTGTGTACGTGCTCAAGCTCGGACCGTGGAGCACCGTGCACTACGGCGACGTCGCGCGCAATTTCTGGAGCGTCGCGAATCACTTCTACCGGCTCGTGCTGATGTACGGAATCGCGTTCGCGCTGTGGTGGATTTTCCGGGCGAATCCCGAGCGAGCGGAGCGAGTCGAGGGCGCCACGGAGCCATCACGAAAGAAGCGGCGGAAACGGTGATGATGTGGCACACAAAAAGCGGCGGATGCGATCGACGAGATTTGGTCAAGCAGGCGAATTGAATGATGGCGACCGAACGGCCAGCACGCTTTGGACCGTTTCATCGGAGGTCGTTTCGAAACCCGAATGAGAATGAGTTGATTTGTTCGTCCGGAACGATCTGGGGAAGGCCACGCGGCAACTACTACGCCGGACTCATCCCATGCGTGAAGGCATGGGCCGGACCACTTCCTGAAGGAATTGTTGGAGTCGAGTTCTACACGGATGTCGAACCCCATCAATCGTCGCCGCCCTCATCACCGGAATGGAACGAGGGACAACCGGGCGTGATCGTGCTCGAACGGAACGAGTTGGTCGCCATTCCCGTTGTTGTTACCATGAGACGAGACGCGGAGTAGAGATGCGAGCAGCCAAGCCAGACGAGTTGCATGAGTACGCTCTCCCCGTGATGACCGCGCGTTTGTCCGAGCCGGAGCTCACGAAATGGTTCCCAGTCGCTTTCCAGGAGATTTCCGATCCATGGGCAGCGCCGGAACCGTCACTGGGTGCTTTGATTCAACTCGATTCCGGAGAGTATTTCGCGCTCGATTTTGGCAAAGACTCGAGCCAACTCACTGTACGGATTCCGGAAACAACCGACCCTTCAGGTTTCCTCAAATCGTTTTTCAGTGAAGCGAGACCTCTGCGGTCGAGAGTTCTCTGGCACCGCGACGATGCGGTGTTGCCATCGAGCTCTGATTTGCCGGCCAGACTCTGGACGCTTCAACTCCACCCCGAATCTCGACTCGAGAGCCTGCGTCTTAGCCCGGAGCAGAATTGGACCGTGAACCTGCTTCTCATCAAGCTTCGATATGTTGCCGACACTGCATCGACGAATGACCTGGAGAGGCAATCTCTCGAGATGCCTTACACGGTTCTGCTCGACGATGGCACCGAGCTCGCGCCGATGGCGATCGACTATGTTCTGGCCAAAGATCACACTGCATGGATCATCAATGCCCGCGCAATTGAGGCGCGAGATACTCGTGTGTTGCCGATGAATCTCCCAGCCGCAGTTCTCAACATGAACGCGAATGTTGAGAACGCAGTGGATGAACTGATGCTGTGCAGAGCGGCGTGATTCTTCGAAGCGCGCGTCTCGAGGAGCTTCGCTGGATCAATGAGCGTTACGCCGAAGTCGGGTTCGTGCCGTCGACGCTCGAGCATGAAATCGTGATCGTCGCGGAGATCGATGGCGAGCGCGCGGGTATCGGACGACTCGTCGACATCGATGAGCACGCGTGTGAGCTTGGCGGGATGCTCGTGTTCGAGCGCTTCCGCGGCCGTGGCGTTTCGCGCGCGATCATCGATGCGCTCCTCGCGCGCGCGAACGGCCGCGATGTGTTTTGCATCCCGTTCGCGGAGCTCGAAGCGCTCTACGCCGGTGCGGGTTTCGCGCGCACGGACGACGCGCCGCCGAAGGTGCTCGAAAAGTTCGCGTGGTGCCAGCGCACGTATGACAAGCCGGTGCTGCTCATGTTTCGGAGTGCGGTGGCAAAGCCACCGCTTTCTGATCCGGATGGCAGAGCGGCGGCTTTGCCGCCGCACTCCGAAACTCACCAGCGGTGATACGCGGGATGCCCTTCTTTCACCGCGACGAAGGTTCCGCGGCACGTTGCGGTCACTTTGCCGTTGGCTTCGAGTGTGGCGTCGACGATGGCGCGATCGTCGGACGATTCGATGATTCGTGCGCGCAATTGCAGCGGCACGTCCATCGGCGTCGGGCGTTTGAGGGTGACGTGAAAGTCGGCGGTCACGCAGCACGGCGGCGTGTCGGCGCCGTGTTTTTTCATGAGGTGATGCGCGGCGGTCCAGTTGCTGTGGCAGTCGAGGATCGCGCCGCAGATGCCGCCGTTGAGGATCGAATCGAACGCCGCGTGATGCGATTCGGGGCGCCATTCGCATACGAGCTCGTCGTCGCTCACGGCGAAGCTGCGGATGCGCAGGCCCTTGTCGTTCGCGGGGCCGCAGCCGAAGCAGCGATTGTTCGGCGCGTACGTTTCCTGAAGGCTCTTCATGCGCCCGATCGTATCGCGTTCGCGAAGGCGACGACATCGGGGAAGAACGCGCGGAAATGCAGCTCGAGCTCGTCGCGCGAATCGACGAGGTGCCGTGTCGCGAGTTGCAACTGCGGACGCCGCGAAAGCCGTCGCGAGATTCCGCTGAGCGCGCGATGGATGCCGTCGATCGTCGCGTACGACTGCAGCCATCGCTGATCGCGCATCAGCGGATACACGACGCCGAGCGCGCCGGGCAGTCGATGTAGATTCGCATCAAGGCGCGCGAACGTGCGGAGCAGAAACGCATCGAGCGATTCGCCTGCGTACTCCTCGAACCGCGACGCGAGAAAGTGATCGAAGAAGACGTCCGCGATGACGCGCGCGTAATGGCCATGCTCCGGCACGAGCACGCGACGGAACGCGCCAACGGAGGGGTGAGCGTCGGTGAAGCCGTCGATGCGGCGATGCTCCTGGATGCCTTTGCGAATCTCCACCGTGTAGCGATCGGCGAGCGGCCCTTTCACGAAGTCGCCTGCGATGTTGCCGATCAGCGAGTCGTCGTCTTCACCGGCTAGAAAAAGATGAGCGAGGTGGTTCATGTCGAGTTGCAGAGTGACAGAGTTGCAGAGTTGCAGAGGGGAACGGCGTTCATGCTCCTCTGCAACTCT
>DATKFO010000651.1:0-5451 GCA_035544355.1 Thermoanaerobaculia bacterium | reverse complement strand
CGTCCGTCATCGTGACGATCGATACCGATGGGCCGCCGGTTCTGCTCGCCACGCCGTTCGCGACCGATCTGGATCACGAGCTTCCGCTCACTGCCGGCGAACAAACGAACGTGCAACTCGTCGTCGCCAATCAGGGGATCGACTGCGAGACATCCGAGAACAGCTACGATTTTCTGCTTCACTTCCTGACCGCACGCACCGGCATTCCGCGCACGCTCGTCAAGCCGACGCCGGGAATGAACATGCCGCTCCCAGCGGCCACCCACGTGACGTTCAACGCCGCGCTCGCGAGACTCTCGACGATCGATTACCCGAATCATTTCCGCGGGAAATGCTTCGCGACTGCCAAGTTCCTGGAGTCGCCGCACCAGCAGGTCCTGGTGACGTCGGTTGCGTGCTCCGACACGCGTTATCCGTGATCGCAACCCGCGACTTCACCGATCCGCAACAACACACCCTCCCGACCGCCTGTCTCCTCGATGGGAGAATGTCAATCTTCCCGAGAGGAGACCCAACCATGCGCAGAATCGCGGTTCTCGTCGCCGTCGTGTTGTGCACGCTCGGTGCGGCAGCACAGGAAACGTTCTTCAGTGAGTCGATCGAGGTTCGCGTCCTCAACGTCGATGTCATCGTCACCGACAAGAAGGGTGCGCCGGTCACGGGTCTGACGAAGGATGATTTCGAAGTTCTCGAGAACGGCACGGCACGCGAGATCACGAACTTCTCCGAATTTCGCGCGACGCCCGCGGCAGCGGCACCGAACGCGACACAAGCACCGCCCCTCGCTCCCACCGACTCGCGCCCGCGGCGCATCGTCATCTTCCTCGACGAGGCATCGCTCCGTTCGAACACGCGCAATCGCGTCCTGCCGCCGATCAAGAGCTTCGTGCGAAAAACGCTTCGCCGCGGCGACACCGCGATGATCGCGCTCTGGAAACCGGGGCTGCAGATCGCGCTGCCAATGACCGCCGACGTCGCGGCGT
Organism: Thermoanaerobaculia bacterium; assembly: GCA_035544355.1. Lineage (GTDB taxonomy): Bacteria > Acidobacteriota > Thermoanaerobaculia > Gp7-AA8 > Gp7-AA8 > DATKFO01. Next base: position 4,468 of record DATKFO010000651.1, on the reverse strand, counting down.
TCGAGGCGAAGCTCGATGCGATCGCGCAGACCGCGACGATGGGCCGCCTCGCCGCCTCCGAAGATCACGACATGCAAATGCGGATTCGCACGGGCGCAACGGACATGACGCAGGTGGGTCCCCGCGGCAGTGTTTCGCGGCCGCCGATCAGCGACGGCATCGGTACAGCGCAAACGATCGCGACCAAGGCGATGCACGAGCAGCACGAAAAAGTCGAGGCGATGAAGAGCGTGCTCGCGTCGCTGCGCGGCGTCGACGGACGCAAGGTCTTCGTCTTTCTCACCGAGTCGCTGACCGACATCCCGGGCCGCGATGCGTTCGAATATCTCGAGCGGATCAAGGACCTCTACGAAGGCGGCTCGTCGTACGTCGCGTCCGCCGTCATGGCGCAGTACCGCGATCAGACGCTCGTGCCGTCGCTCACGGAAGCGGCGAACAGCAGCAGCGTGAGTCTCTATCCCATCGACGCGGCGGGACTCGGCCGCGATAACGAAGTGCTCTCCGCCGAGAATCTCGCGGGCCAGGCCATCGGCGTCACGAGCATCCGCACATCGTCGGATCAACGGCTCCACGTGCTGCACGAGATCGCCGCGGCAACCGGCGGCATGGCGACGACGGCCACCGACAATTTCGCGCTCACGTTCGACACGATCGCGAACGATCTCACCTCGTACTACTCCCTCGGATACCGCGCCGAGGGCGACAAGCAGGACCAGACGCGCGCGCTTTCGGTGAAGTTGAAGAAGAAGGGCTACACGATCCGCACGCGCCAGTCGCTCGTGGAGAAATCGATCAACTCCGAAATGGGCGACGCCGTCGCTGCGAATCTCTTTTATCCCGTCGAGAAAAACGAGCTGAAGATCGCGATGACTGCGGGCGCGAAGACGGCGGTCGACACCGAGCACGCGAGCGTGCCGGTCGAGCTGAAGATCCCGACGGCGAGCTTGACGTTGCTGCCCGAGGGGAAGGAGCTGACGGGAAAATTCTCGACGTATGCGGCCTTTGTTCGTGATGACGGGGCGGTCTCGCAGGTCAAAGTGCAGACACACGCGCTGCGTTTTCCCGCGGAATCGCTCGCGCGGCGCAAGGAAGTGACCGTCAAGCTCGACGTCATGATCGACAATTCGGTAACAGGACTCTCGGTCGGGGTGATGGATGATGTTGCGCACACCACAGGATTCGCAACGGTGACGCTGACACCCAAATGAGAATCGCACTTCTCCTGCTTGCAGTCTTGCCGATCGCGGCGCACGCGCAGGAGACGTTCTTCAGCGAGACCGTCGACGTCCGCATCATCAACGTCGACGTCATCGTCACCGACAGGAAAGGCGCGCCCGCGACCGGCCTGACGAAAGACGACTTCGAAGTCCTCGAAGGCGGCGTGAAGCAGGAGATCACGAATTTCTTCGAGTATCGCGGCTTGCCCGCGGGCTCGGGCGTGAGGCAATCCGAGGCTGCGGCGCCCGCGGCTGGGACCGCGCCTGCGACGGCGGATCTCCGCTCGCGGTACATCCTGCTCTTCATCGATGACGATTCGCTGAATCTGATGAATCGGAATCGCATCTATCCGGCGGCGAAGGATTTCGTCCAGGCCGCGTTGCGTCCGGGCGATGTGGTGATGATCGTTCGCTGGAAGCCGGGCCTCGAGCTCGCGCTCGAAGCCACAGGCGATCTCGCGGCAGTCCAGAAAAAACTCGATGCGCTCGCAGAGACGTCCGCGGGTGGCGGTTTTAAGAAATTGGAATTCTCCGATTTCAAGAGACACGTGACACCCCGAGGCGGCCAGAGCGTGTCTCTCGAGCAGGCGCTCGAGCTCGCGAAGTTGTACGCGAACGAGCGCCTGGAAGAACAGCATCGCAAAGTCGAAGCAATCCGCGGCGTGATCGCTTCGATGCGCGGGATCGAAGCGCGGAAAGTGTTCGTGCTCGTTTCGGAATCACTCACCGAGGAGCCGGGACGCGCGTCGTTCGAATATCTCGACTCGATCAAAGAAATGTTCGAAGGCGGCAAGAACTTCGTGCAGGAGGTCGTGACGCCCGACTACCGCGACAACCATCTCGTCGAGAGACTTGCCGAGGCGGCGAACAGCGCGGGCGTGACGCTCTATCCGATCCACGCCGGCGGTCTCGGCTCGGAAACCGAGCAGATGAGCGCCGAGATCAAATACGGATCGGAGACGGGATTCCGCGTCGCGCCGGAGACGAAGACGTTTGCGATGCGGCAGATCGCCGAGGCCACGGGAGGCGTGGCGACGACGCTGTCGAACAACTTCAAGCTCGGATTCGAGACGATCGCGAACGATCTCAACTCGTACTACTCGATCGGCTATCGCGCGGGATCGGCGAAGCAGGACGTCGTCCGCACGATCGACGTGAAGCTGAAGAAAAAAGGCTACACGCTCCGCACGCGCAATTCGTTCGTCGAGAAGTCACTGACGTCCGAGATGTCGGATGCCGTCGCCGCGAATCTTTTCTATCCCGCCGACAAGAACGACCTCAAGCTCGCGCTGAGCGCGGGCACGAAAGTGGCTGCGGACGCGGAAAGCGCGAAGGTGACCGTGACCATCACGATTCCGACCGCGAGCCTGACTCTGCTGCCCGACGGTGAAGATCTCGCCGGCCGCTTCTCGACGTATGCCGCGTTCGTGCGCCACGACGGCGTCGTTTCGCAGGTGCGCACGCAGACTCATCAGGTCCGATTCCCCGCCGCGTCGCTCTCTAGGCGCAAAGAGATCACACTCAAACTCGATGTAACGGTGGACAATGTCACCGATGGTTTGTCGATCGGCGTGATGGACGAGCTGTCACGCACGACCGGTTTCGCAACGACTCGTTTGTAAACAACAAGGTCCCGACGAGGTGTGCCATGCGTATCCGTATTGCTTCGGTCGTGCTGTTCCTTTTGTCCGCGGTCCCGCTGCTCGCGCAGTTCGGTGAGACGATCGACGTGCACGTCATCAACGTCGACGTCGTCGTCACCGATAAGAACGGGAAGCCGGTCCTCGGCCTGACTCCTAAGGATTTCGAGATCCTCGAGAACGGCAAGAGACGCGATCTCTCGAACTTCTACGAGTACCGCGGCGCGAAGGCGCCCGGCGTGTCCGAGCAGAGTCTCGACGCGGGACCGAGCGACGTACAGGCGCCGCTGCCCGACACCGCCGACATGCGCGCGCGCAAGATTCTCGTGTTCGTCGACGGCTCGACGCTGCGGCCGTTCAACCGCAATCGCGTGCTGCAATCGACGAAAGACTTCCTGCATCGCATCGTCCGTCCCGGCGATCAGATCCTCATCGCGAACTGGGACCATCGCCTCGACGTCGACAAGGGATTCCTCTACGACGTCGCCGGCGCGGACCAGCGCATCGAAGAGATTCAGAAGCAACTCTCGATCGGCGCGTCCACCGACGCCGAGTTGCGCGAGATGCAGGTCATGGTGTCGTGGACCGCGAATGAAGCGCAGGTCACGCAGAGCGGCTCCGGTCCCGGCGGCGAGGCGACCGTCAGCCTCGCCAAGATCCCGCTCGATGAGGTGCTGTCGCGCGCGCGCCTCTACGCGATGCGCAAGCTGCATGAACAAAACGCGAAAGTGGAGTCGCTGCGCAGCGTGATCAATTCGGTGCGCGGCGTCGAAGGGCGCAAGGTGCTCGTGTTCGTCACCGAGTCGCTCACCGAAACGCCGGGCCGCGAGGTCTTCGATCTCATCGACTCGATCAAGGACCGCTTCGAGGGCGGCGGCGGGTTCATCCCCGAGCGCGAGATCTCGCAGTACTCCGATCGCCTGCTCGTGCCGAATCTCGCGAAGGACGCGAACAGCGCCGGCGTCACGCTCTATCCGATCGACGCCGGCGGACTGGCCTCGGGCTTCAACGACATCGGCGCGGACAAGCTCGGCATGCAGTACGGCGCGCCGACGCGCCGCCTCGACACCCTCGACGAGCGGAGCGTCGCCATGCGCGGCATCGCCGATCTCACCGGCGGCATCGCGCTCACCGCATCGAGCAATTTCGACCTCGCGTTCGAGAACATCGCCAGCGATCTGACGAGCTACTACTCTCTCGGCTATCGCGCGAGCGGCGAGAGAGAGGACAAGATCCGCTCGATTCACGTGCGCCTCAAGGATCGGAAGGCGGGCTATCACGTGCGCACGCGCAACGCGTTCGTCGAGAAATCGCTGAACTCCGAGATGGCGGATCTCGTCACCGCGAATCTTTTCTATCCCCTCGGCAAGAACGATCTGCAGATCGAGATGAGCGCCGGCGAGCCGTCGACGTCCGTCGAAGCAAAACGCATCGTGCCGGTCGAGATCACGATCCCGACCTCGACCCTGACGTTCGTCCCCGAAGGCAACGACATGCTCGGCGGCTTCTCGACCTTCACCGCATTCGTGCGCAGCGACGGCATGGTGTCCGACGTCCAGCGCCAGCGGCATCAGCTGCGCTTCTCCGCAGCGACGCTGCCGCGCAGACGCG
>DATKFO010000650.1:0-2075 GCA_035544355.1 Thermoanaerobaculia bacterium | reverse complement strand
GGCCGCATGCGCGTCGTCGTCAACCTGTCCGCAAAAGTGCCCGAGCTCCTGAAATGGCGCGAAGCCGTGATCGTGATCGAAGAGAACGGCCGCCTCGTGATCGACGACTTCGTGTCCTACGTCGATGAAACCCCGCCGCGCGAAGAATGGCACCTCTCGACCGGCTTCCCCGACTGCCGCGGCGGGAAGTGGATCGGCAACTGATGTGGAGTGCGGGAGGCGGGAGATTGTCTCAAGCATGTGGCACAGACACTCTTGTCTGTGCGCACTCGGGAGGCCAGAGCCAGTGTGCATCGGCTCATTCCGCGCGGGGCGCACAGACAAGAGTGTCTGTGCCACATCTTTTGGAGAATTCCGATCGCTGATCTGGAGTGCGGCGACCGCAGTCGCCGCTTTGGGTCGCTTGGACGGCGGACTCATGGTCCGCCGATTTCTGTCGCACCACTCACTCAACAACAAGCAATGCGCGGCGTTTCAACTCGTCGACGCGTGTGAGAAATCGCGTCAATACCGGCTCGACATCGGCGATGTCGTTGCTTCGTGACCGAAGAAGAACGAATGCAATGTCATACGCTGCGAGATCCTGCTGGAACTGAATGCTCTTGTCGACGGTAATGAAAACGTCGAACTGGCCGTCGATCCGTCGCAAGAGCTGGCCGTTTGTGTAGGAGCTGAGGCCCGCATCCGTAACGGTCAAGACGAGTCGTCCTTGCGAACGAAGATTTTTCTTCAGACGGCGCGGAACGCACTCATCGAGCAGAATGCGCAACCAGTAGTTCCTTCGCCTGCTCGAGCGCGGCGATCGCCTTTTCGCGCGAGACGCTCGGAAAATCCTCGAGAAAATCCGCTAGCGGATGTCCGCCTTCGATGTAGTCGAGCAGCGCCTGAAACGGCACACGCGTGCCGACGAAAACCGGCGTTCCGCCGAGGATTTCCGGATGCGAGTGAATCACGAGCTCAGCGTCCGCCATGCGGCAATGATAAGCCTTGCCACACTCCTCCCCCCCAAACACACGTCGCCCACCGCTCGAAGTGTGTGTTTGGCGGGAATTCACGGAAAGCGTGGGTGCGCGTTTAGGGCAGGCGAGGGGGCGTGGACTCGGGGAGAGCCTGGCTCGCGGTGGCGACTGTGTCGACGCGCGGATTGTTCAAACCATTGCAGCGCGCCGCGACGACACTCGCGGCGGCTGACCACAAAGGTGGCGAAGAAAGTTCGGAGCCGGCAACCATGATTCGTCGTTTGTCGCGGGGGGCGGACGAAACGTCGCAGTGGTTTGTTGTCGTGCAGGCGGCTTTCACGGTTGCTGGCTCCGAGCGCCAATCTAGACGGCGCTTGCGCAATGCCCGGTGTTCCATCGCACGCGGCCGTGTGATCGATCGCACACGAGTGCCGGGTGATGACGATCACACGAAGCCGTGACACTACGGGCAGCGTTGGGCGACGCATGCCTCTACATTCTGTGACGTGCCGAAAACCGGCCTGGTGAACAGAAAACGGAGGCGTTATGCCCTCACCTTATAACCTCGAAGTCGAGTACAACTGTGCGGAGTGCCGGGTGCGCTCCGAGCGACTGTTCTGCAACATGTCCGAGCCGGCCGTCGAAGCGCTCGACGCCGTGAAATTCACGGGGCTCTATCCCAAAGGCTCGCTCCTCTTCGTCGAAGGCGAAGACCCGCGCGGCATCTTCATTCTCTGCAGCGGCCGCGCGAAATTGACGACGTCCTCGACGGAAGGGAAAACGCTCATCGTCAAAATCGCCGAACCGGGCGAAGTTCTCGGCGCGAGCGCCACGATCCTCGGCAAGCCGTACGAAGTCTCCGCCGAAACGATCGAGCCGTCGCAGCTCAACTTCGTCAAACGCGAAGACTTCCTCAAGTTCCTCAACTCGCACGCCGAAGCTTGCCTGCACACCGCGCAGCAGCTCAGTGAGAAGTATCACTCGGCCCAGCGCGAGATCCGTTCCCTCGGACTCTCGCAGACGACGAGCGAGAAGCTCGCGCGCCTGCTCCTCGACTGGTGCGAGCGCGGCGGCGAACAGACCACGCGCGGCGTCCGTTTGAAAGTGCTGCTGACG
>DATKFO010000649.1:0-6805 GCA_035544355.1 Thermoanaerobaculia bacterium | reverse complement strand
CTGCAGATACGGCGGCAGGACGCCGAGCGGCGTGTTCTCGCTCGTCGGATCGAAGAGCAGGAGCCGTCCGAGCTTCGCGTGCTCGATCGTCGCGGGCATCCCCTTCGACGGCACTTCCTTCGGCAGGCGGATGGCGATGATCGCGTGATTGAACACGCTGTGCGACGCGAAGTCGCGATCGACCGTGCCGCGCTCGGTGTTGATCAGCACGTAAAACGACTCGACGCCGATCTCGCGCAGCATCGTGCCGAGGACGGTGACTTTGTCTTTGCAGTCGCCGTAGCGGTTCTTGAAGATCTCGGTCGCGAGGTGCGGCTGAAAGCCGCCGATGCCGATCTCGATCGCGACGTAGCGAACGTCGCGTTGCGCGAACGTCGTCAACGCGCGGATGCGATCGAGCGGCGCCGACTGCGTCGCGACGAGCTCCTGCGCCTTCGCCTGCAACTGCGGCGACGCCATGCGTCGCGCGCCCACGAGCCCCGCGTACCAGCGCGCCACGTCGCTCCACGTGCGATGCGTTTTCCCCTGCAGCGCATCCGCCGGCGGAATGAAGTTGATCGCCATGCGGCCCGCGATCGCCGCGAGCGCGGGCATGCCTGGTTCGTCTTTCAACGCAGCGACATCGTGGAGCTCCCACGCGAGCTGATTGCCGGAACCTTGCGGATCGTTCGCGGCCGCGTTGAACCAGCGCTCTTCGTGTTTCCAACCTTCGGGCAGCGACACTGCGTAACGCGCGCGCAACACCGGGATGTCGTCCTGAAAACGCCAGACGTCCTGCAGCCCGTACGGACGTTCGAGCTGCTCGAACTCGAAGCCGACGACGTTGCCCGGCTCCGCCGCGGGGATGCGCAGCACCTTCATGCGATTGTCGGCGTACAACTCGCCATCGAACGCAGCGGCTTCGACGGCATCGCGTTCTTTGACCTGGTACTCCTCCCCCTTCGCAGTGAACGCCCACGCGCGAAATGCGGTGAGCTTCGTTTCGCTGTCGAAGTGCACGGCGACGTACGCGAGATCGCGGCCGGCGGTGCTGAGGATTTTGTACGCGCGGCGATGCAGCGTGCGAACTTCGCCCGACGCCGACACGGTCGTGACGGTCTCGTCGAGCAACGCGACGCCGCGCGTGTCTGCGGGATACGTGGGCAGCGGCGCACGCGCGATCTGCTTGAGCCAGTCGGGCGCGCCGCCCCACGCGAATGCGGACGTCGCGAAGAGCGCAGCGACGAAGAAATGTAGGACAGGCTTCAGCCTGTCCCGTTTCCCACTACGCGACGGACAGGCTAAAGCCTGTCCCACATTCAACCCGGCCATCACTTCGCCGCCTTCTTCAGCACCACCGTTTCCTGATCCGCGGTCGCGACGCGGCTGTAGAACGAGCGGAGGATCTTGTAGTTCTCCGCGCCGATCAGGACGGTATTGATCGACATCGAGCGCTTCAGCGTCACGGTGCCGTTCGCGTTTGCCCACTCGGTCTTGTATGCGGCGCCGCCGAGGTCGACTTTCAGCGGCTGTGGGAGACTCTCCACCGCGTAGCCGTCGGGGATGTGCAGCGCGACATCATCGTCATAGCGATGCGCATACGAGTAATAGATCGCATTCTTCCGAGCCTCGGCCGAGAACGGAGTCTTCTTCGACGCCGCGAACACCGAAAGCGGCAGCAGTGCGCGTGAGCCTGCAACTGTGCCGAGGTTTGCGAGCTCGACGTCGAAATCGATCACGAGCGGATCGTCGGACGAGGTGAGGCCGGTGATCTTCGTCAGCTTGATCGTCGAGCCGTCGGGGAACCATCCCTTCACGTCGTCTTCGATCGATTTCTTGTTCGTCGCTTCGTCGTGATTCCTCGCGGACAATTTTTGCTGCAGCGCGCCCTGACCGTTGTACGTGACGACGATCGTGCCCTTGAGCACATCGCCTTCGAGATGCAGATCGGCCTTGCGCTGCGTGATCGAATCGGTGGAGGGGTTGTCGGGGATGCGCAGCCACGTGCCGCTCGATTTGCGCGCGAGCTGCACGCCTTCGACGAACGTGTTTTCCCACGACAGCAGCCCGAACGGCGCGAACGGCGTGCCCGGATCGAAGTAGCGATCCTTGCCGTCGAGGTTCACCGTCGCCACTTCCGTCGTGAGCTGGCTCGAGTCAGGCAGACCCTTCGAGAAAAAGATTTCGTCGCGCTGCGAAATGCGCACCGCTCCAGCCTTGAATCCTGCAGCGCGTGCGAGTGCAACGAAGAGGCGATTGATCTGCGAGCGATAGCCGTAGCCGTTGTTCAGCACATCTTCGACGTGGCGGTTGTCGCGCAATTTCTCGCGACGCTCTTCCTGCTCGGTTTTCTCTTCCTCGTAGGAAAGGTTGCGAATTTTCTGCACGCGTGCGTAGAGCTTGCGCAGCTTCGCTTCTTCGGTATCGGCGCCTGCGATCGTTTCCTGCGCGGCCTTGCGGATGCCGGAGCGATCGCCGATGAAGTCTTCGACGGAATCGCCGTACTCTTTGCCCCAGTCGGTCCAGTACTTGTCGACGTCCGGCTTGCCGATCGTGTAGAAAAACTCGACGCGCGGCTTGAGCTCGTCGTCGGGCGGCGCGAACGGCTCTTCATCGAACGGCGCGATGTTCGTCAGCTCGAGCTCGAAGTGATCGCCGGTCTTCACCGGCATCTTGCCCGGGGGCAGTCCTTTGTACGTGAAGAAGCTCGAATAGACCTCGCCGTACGGCTTGATCCAGAGCTGGACATTGACGATGGGAATCTCGCGCTGCAAGTACCAGCGGTTCGTGTTCAGCAGTTGCATCGACCACGTACGCGTAAAACGATACTCGACGATCGAGCCGGGCTGCACGTCGGGCAGACTGAAGGTGCGGTTCATGATCTTGAAGCCGCCCTTCTTGATCACGAGCTTGTTGTACATCTTGCCGTTGAACGGAACGATCGTGCCGTCCGGCTTGATCGTGCGCGCGGCGATGTTTTTCAGATCGGAGTAACCCGGAATGTACGACAGCTCGATGTCTCCGTACTTCTTCCCTTCCTGCGTAAGGATCTTGATGCGGAAGTAGTCATTGGAGAACGAGCCTTCGTCGTCGTGCTTCGACATCCAATTGAGGATGACGGCCGGCGCGCCCGCAGCGATCGGCGTCGACGTCATTTTCAATTCATCAGGAGTCGGATCGCGGAATTCGTCTTTAGCGGCGAAAGCAGTGGCATGGACCAACAGCAGAACTGCGGCGAATAGGAAACGGCGCATATGTAGGGCCTTTCGATGGATTGGGACCATGCGCATGATCGCACACCCGTGACCGCGCCGTGACGTGATCGTCACCACGGCTTCGTATGCTGCTGGTATGCATCGCACAATCGCGCTCTGTCTCTCTCTGTTCGCAATGGCTGCGTCTGCCGCAACAGAAATCGCGCCACGCATTCATCTCATTCGCGGCAATTTCGTTCCGGGATCGCAGCCCGACGGCAACACGGTGATCTTCACAGAGCGCGACGGCTTGATCGTCGTCGATACCGGACGCCACGTAACGCACACACAACAGATCATCGACTTCGGAAAACAGGCGAAGAAGCCGGTGAAGGCAATCATCAATACGCACTGGCATCTCGATCACATCGGCGGCAATCTACTGTTACGCCGCGAATATCCGAACGTGCGCGCGCTGATTTCGATGCATATCGCACGGCGTTCAACCACCTACTCGAGTGCAAAGAAAAACAGGCCTGCATCGACGGCTGGCTCGCAGACCTCGGCGACCTTGTGCCCGAGGCCGATCGCAAGTTCACACGGGCGTTGATGGATTACTACGTGGATCTGCTGCGAGTTTAGGAGTGCGGTGACAAAGTCACCGCTTTCTGATCCGGATCAGAAAGCGGTGGCTTTGCCACCGCACTCCTAAACTCTCCAAACCACGTGCTCCGCACCATTCGCGAGCACGTGTTTGCGCAGCGCGTGATTCAGTACGCATGAGTCGAGCATTGCGAGCTCATCGAGATCCGTCGGAGTTGTTAGCGTAATTCCGAGCGCGTGCGTTACTTCTTCGACCGTGCGATCGTGATGCGCGGCGATTGCAGGCGACACCGCCTTCTGCGGATTCACTTCATGTGCAATCGCGAGCGCGTCGCCGCGGATGATGAACGTCGCGCACTGCTGATGCGCGAGCCATTCGAGCGCGGCGGTCAGCGTGTCGCGATGCCAGTCGCGGTGTTTGCGATAGATCTTCGCGATCGCACGATTGCGCTCGCCTGCCGGTTTGTAGACGTTCGGCTGAATCTCCCAGATCAATGCGACGCTGCGGATGCTGTCGAACGTACCGCTCGTCTCGCCCGCGGAGCCGGGCATCGTGTGCTGCTGGCCTTCGGCGAGTGCAAACGCGAGTGCGTCATCGAGCTCGCGCGCGACGACGTCGAACGAGATCGTCTCCTGGCGTCCGCCGTAGTGCGCGTTGCGTCCCAGCATGAGCACACCGCGCGGATGCTCGCCGATCGGCATTGCCAGTCCCGATGCGCGGCCTTCGAGCTCGCGCGGATGCCAGAGACTCGGCGTCGGCGTTCCTTCGAGCCAGCGCGGGTGATTGCGGCGCAGATAGCGCTCGATGACGCGTGCGCGAATCGGAGCGGTGTCTTCAGGCGTGAGCGACGCGACAGAAGCGACACCTTCGGCGATGTCGCTGAAGACTTCGAGGATCTCGTCGCCTAAAGAAATGTAGAGATCGTAGAGTGCGGCTTTCGTTTCGGGGCGGACGGCGTAAGCGTCGAGGATCTTCTCGATGTGCTCGGGAAACACAAAGCGGCGGCTAGGCCGCCACGCTCCTGAGCTCGAGCAGGCGCTGGACGTCGGCAACGCACGTGATGTCCTGCAGTCCCGTGCGGATGTCCTTGCCGTGCGGGATGCCTTTCGAGAACCAGCCGATCACGGTGCGCGCTTTGTGCAGCTTCCACTTCGGATTCTGCGGCGCGCCGTCGATCTTCGCGAGATAGCGCTGCATCGCGTCGACGCGGCGCTCGATCTCGTTGCTCACGTTCGGTGCTCCGGCCACATGCGCGTGAATGTCGCGGAAGATGAACGGATTGTGCAGCGCCGCGCGGCCGATCATCACGCCATCGACGCCGGTCGTCTCGAACATGCGGATCGCATCCGCCGGCGTTTTCACGTCGCCGTTGCCCCACACCGGAATCTTCAGCTCGCTCTTCACGTACGCGATGTAGCCCCAGTCGCTTGCACCGGTATACGCCTCATTGCGAGTGCGGCCGTGGATCGCGATCGCGGCGACGCCGATGTCTTCGAAGCGCTTGAGCAGCGGCAGGACGTCGTTCGACTCCCACCCCTTGCGCACTTTCACCGTGACCGGGATCTTCACCGCGGCCTTGATCTTCTCGACCACGCGCGCGGCCTTGTCGAAATCCTTGAGCAACGCGGAGCCCGCGCCGCTGTTCACGATCTTCCGCACCGGGCAACCCATGTTGACGTCGACGATGTCGACGCCCTCGGCCTCCACGATAGCGGCCGCATCATCCATCCGCTCCGGATCGCCACCGTAAATCTGGATCGCAACCGGCCGTTCGCTTTCAGAAAATGCGAGCATCTGATGGCTGCGATCGTTCTTGCGCGTGAGCCCTTCCGCGGAGATGAATTCCGACACGACGAGCCCCACGCCGCCGAGCTCTTTGATCAGCGACCGGTAATACGTGTCCGTGACCTCGGCCATCGGCGCAAGCGCCAGCGGCGCATCGATCGCGACGCCGCCGATGTCGAATTTGCGGTCGAGAGGATTCATGTGCGTGCCCGTAACGCACTTCGCTGCGCGGATATGCCGTTTCGCCGTCATTTCGTGGCTGCTCGTAGAGACAAGAACCTGCATCGTGCGCTACGCTCGCACGCTGGATGACGGAGCAGGAATTACGAGAGATCATCGCGCGCCACGAGGCCGATCGAGTCGAGCTGACGACGTCGATGAACGATACGAACAAATTCTCCGAGGCGGTTTGCGCGTTCGCGAATGACCTGCCCAACCATCGCCAGCCCGGACACTTGATCATCGGTATCGATGACGCCGGGCGCTTTTCCGGCGTCGAAGTCACGGACGAATTGCTGCGAAATCTGGGCGGATTGCGCGACGACGGCAACATTCTGCCGTTGCCGTCGATCTCGGTCGAGAAGGTGATCGCAAACGATGGTGAGGCAGCGGTCGTGAGCGTGCAACCTTCACTGCTCCCTCCCGTGCGTTACAAAGGCAGGGTTTGCATTCGCATTGGCCCGCGCCGCGGTTATGCAACGGAACAGGAAGAGCGGATTCTGATCGAGCGCCGCATCGCGCAAGCGAGGACGTTCGACGCGGAGCCGTGCCTCGGCAGCACGATCGAGGATCTCGCGCTGCCTTTGTTTCTTATCGACTATCGACAGCAGGCGATCGCGCCAGAAGTCATCGAAGAAAACAATCGATCAACGAAGCAGCAGCTCGCGTCGCTGCGATTCTTCGATCTTCACAACGATTGCCCCACGAATGCCGGCATCGTGCTCTTCGGACTCGATGTCCGGCGATGGCTTCCGGGGGCATATGTTCAATTCTTACGCGTCGAGGGAGAGACCGTCGCGGCCCCCGTTCTGAACCACCGCGAACTGCACGGCGATCTGCTGACCGTGCTTCGCGAGCTCGACGCGCTCGTCGATGCCCAACTCGCACAATTTCCGGTGGCGGACAGCACGCTTCGCGAGCGCAATGTGGAGTCCTACCCCCGCATCGCAGTGCGAGAGCTCCTGATGAACGCCGTGATGCATCGCGACTATCGCTCGACTGCGCCGCTGCGAATGACCTGGCT
>DATKFO010000648.1:0-3594 GCA_035544355.1 Thermoanaerobaculia bacterium | reverse complement strand
CATCCGCGACCTCGGATTCCGCGACGCCGACTTCAACGATCTCGTCGCGTTCCGCATCCACGGCGTCACACCCGAGTTCATCGCCGACATCCGCGAGCTCGGCTACAACAACGTCAAATCCGAGCAGCTGATCGCGATGCGCATCCACCGCGTGACGCCGGAGTACATTCGGGAGCTCGAGGCCGCCGGCTACAGCCACGTGCCGATCGACAAGCTCGTCGCGATGCGGATTCACGGCATCGACGCGGCGTACGTGAAGAAGATGAACGGGATGTGAGGGCGGTTCGACAACGTAGGGCCGCCTCTCCAGGCGGCCCGGACCGGCTGGAGAGCCGGTCCTACGTTTACCTTACAATGCCCCCATGCCCCAGGTTATTCGTATCTTTCTCACGCTCGCCCTTCTCCCCCTCGCCGCCCTCGCTACCGACACGATCACGGTCGGCAGCGAGATCCCGGCAACGATCACTCTGCAGTACCCCGCGCCGCACGATCGCCGCAACATCCAAATCGGCGCGAGCAGCGATGGCTTTCTCGTCGCGTCGCTCGACGATCGCTCCGGCGTTCGCGTGCAGCGGATGCGCGACGACGGCACGCTGCTCGATCCGCTCGGCATTCCGCTCGATCCGAATCTCTCGTCGTCGAGCAGCATGACCGTCGTCTCCGACGGCGATGATTACCTCATCGCGTACGACTCCGGCCTCCCGGAGATGCACCTCTACACCGTTCGCGCAGACGACGGCCTGATCACGAACACGATGGCGCTGAAAGGCGCGCAGACTCCCGCGATCGCGTGGAACGGCGACATCTATCTCCTCACGTTCCGCCGCGGCAGCGACGTGCACGCGATGCCACTCGATCGCACGGGCCGGCAGATCGGCGGCGAGTTCGTTGTCGCGACGAATGCGAGCGATCCCGCGATTGCCGCGAAGGGCAATCGCTTCCTGATTGCGTACATCTCCGGCACCGACGTCATGGCGACGTTCGCCGAATCGGATCACTCCGACGGTCCGGCGTTCCGCATCGACACGCACACCGAAGAACCGTTCCTCCCGTTCGTGCGCGTCGCGGCGATGGGCGGCACGTTCCTCGTCGCATGGAACGATCGTCTGCCCGCCGGCTCGATGACGACGCGTGCCTACGACGCCAATGGCAACGCGCTCGGCGAGCCGCAAACCGTCGTCGACACGAACGCGCGCGAGATCTCGCTCGCCGCGCGCAACGACGGCTATGTCATCACGTACACCGCGGGCGACGACATCGCCGCGATCGACATCGATGCGCAGGGACGCATGCTCGGCACGTCGTTCCTGGTCGCGCAGGATCCGACATCCGAGAGCTTCAGTTCCGTCGCGTCAACCGGCACGAAGACGCTCGCCGCGTGGCGCAATTTACAAACGATCGATCCGCTGAACTTCCGCGCGCGCTCGCGACTCGACGCGCGATTCCTCACGCCCGGTCACGCCGGATTTCCGCTGCTGCTTTCGCGCGCGGCGATCTGGCAGCAGGACGTAACTGCCGCGCCGCTGGGCGGCGGCTACGTGGTGGCGTTCACCGAGCTCGCCGCCGCCGGGCAATCGCGCGTGTTGATGATCTCGCGCGTCTCCGCCGATGGAACACCGCTCGACGGCGCCGGCTACGGGATCGCCGCCGGCATCGAGGAGCCGGTGCATCACGCGATCAGTGCTTCGCCCGAGCCGTTGCTCGTCTGGATGCAGCAGGCGCATCAGGAATTCACCGCGCACGTTTACGCACGTCGCATCGGAGCCAACGGGTTTCCCACCGGCGACCCGATCAACCTCGGCGAAGCAAAGCGCAGCACGCGCGTCGCGGTCGCGTGGAGCGGCTTCGTCAATCTCGTCGCGTGGACGAAACCCGATGGACGTCTCGTCGCCGCTCGCGTGTCACCCGAAGGATTCGTGCTCGACTCGCCGATCGAGATCGCGCCTGCGAACGCGGACAATCCGTCGATCGCATTCGACGGCATCAACTTCTTCATCGCCTGGAACGACTACGCCGTCGATCCGTGTCCGTTCCTCTGCCCGCCGCTCGTGCGCACGTCCGTCGTGCTGTTCAGCCAGAACGCGTTCTTCCGCTCGACGCCTGCGCACATCGCCGGCGCGAACGACAGCCCGCCGCGCGCGGTGTGGAACGGCAGCGAGTACACGGTGTGGAGCTATCGCAATCCGAATCTGATCGCGACGCGCGTGCATGCAGCGGGAACGCCGATCGAAACGAAAAGCGTCGTCGCCGCGCCGCCGGTCTATTTCGATAACCGTCTGCTCGCGCCGGTCGTGACGTGGGACGGCAATCAATACCTCGCCGCGTACGAGCAAACGCTCGCGCGTTTCGACAAGAACTTCGCGCCAGTCGCCACACGCACGTTCCTCGAAGGCTTCGCCCAACTCGGCAACATCGTCCTCGGCGGCACGCGACCGTTCGTCGTCTACGCGCGACGGCTCGAAGGTCCGCCGTTCGGCGACGTGCTGCGCGCATTCGGACGATTCGTGATCGATGCGCCGCCGATGCGAAGACGGGCAGCGCGATAAGAAACGGACAAGCTAGAGAGCTTGTCCTACGTCAGACAACGTAGGGCCGCCTCTCCAGGCGGCCCGCCCTCGCGCAAATCGTGCGTTCGTCGCAATCCCCACTCCCCGGCACGCGGCACGCGCAGGACAAGCTGAGAGCATGTCCTACGTCGGCCCTATTTCACATTCACCGCCGCGACGTAGCGAATCTCTCCCCCGCCCTGCACGAGGCGGAATGGGTAGATGTCGATGTCGCCGCCGTGCATCACGACCACGATGCCGCGGCTCACGCCCATCGGGCCCGCGGCGAAGTAGCGAACGCCGACGTGATACGTGCCCTTGGTCAAACGATCCGTTCGCACGACTTCGGGGCCGAGGCCTTGTGTGATGTCTTCGTAGAGCTCGAGGCCCGTCGCGGTGCCTTTGTGTCCGTAGTAACACTCCTCGCCTTTCGGATCGACGACGTGCAGATCGACGTCGTTCGCGTCCGTCTCCCACGCGAGCGTCACGCGCAGCGCGTCGCCGCGTTTGAGATCGACGGAGTATTCGCGCGCGCGATCTTCGATCTCGGCGCGGCGCGACGGTTCTTTCGCGATCCACGCGCGATAGACGTAGCCGAGCTCTTCGCGCACGACGCGTGCGGCGTTGCCGTACCAGCCTGGGAATTGCTGGCGCGTCGCCGTTTCGAGTACGCGCGCGGCTTCTTCGACGCGGCCGTCGAGCCAGAGCATCAGCGCGAGATGGCGATAGCTGTTCACGCGATCGGGACGCAGCTCGAGCGCGGCGCGCAGCGGCGTCTCCGCGAGACGCGCGCGATGATTGCGCACGAGCAGCAGTCCGGCGCGCGACAGCAATTCCGTCTTGCCCGGCGCGACTTCGATGATCGACGCGTTCGCGCGCGCGGCTTCGCTCTCGTTGCCGAGGCGCTCGTCGGCGAGGCCGAGGACTTCGTAGACCTGCGGATTTTCCGGATCGTACGGCTGCCAGCGCAGAGCGGCCGATCGCAGCGCGCTCCAATCGCCGAGCGCCGTCAAAACGTCGGATAGCTGGTTATACGTTTCGCGATCGC
>DATKFO010000647.1:0-4690 GCA_035544355.1 Thermoanaerobaculia bacterium | reverse complement strand
GAGGGGTTTTTGCCTGGGCGTGCTTTCCTGCGCGCTGCTGGTCGATTCCGCAAAGGCGCAGAACGGCCCCGACGTCGTGCGTCCGACCGCCCAGGCGACGCGCATCGAAACCACGGAAGCCCCCGTCATCGACGCCGATCTCTCCGACGCTGCGTGGCAGAGCGCGACGGAGATCACCGGCTTCACGCAGCACGATCCCGACGACGGCAAGCCTGCGACGCAGAAGTCGATTGTCAAGATTGTCTACACCGATGAGGCTATCTATTTCGGCGCACGCCTCGAGGACACAGGCAAAGTCACGACGCTCCTCGGGCGCCGCGATAACGATCTCGAAAGCGACTGGTTCCGCGTCAGCATCGACTCGCAGCATGACCGCCTGTCCGGCGCGCACTTCTGGGTGAATCCGTCGAACGTGCAGATCGACATGATTCTCTACAACGACATCTACAACGACTGGAGCTGGGATGCGGTCTGGGAATCGGCCGCGAAGACGGGGCCGAACGGGTGGATCGCGGAGATGCGCATCCCGTATTCGCAGTTGCGATTCACGAACGCCGCGGCGCAAACGTGGGGCATCAACATCTCGCGGCGCATCGCACGCAATCGGGAAACCGACTGGCTCGTGAACACGCCGAAGGGCGAGATCGGATTCGTATCGCACTTCGCCGATCTCGCCGGCATCGACGGCATCAAGCCCGATCGCACGTTCGAGATCGTGCCGTACGCGGTCGCGCGCTCCGACGTCGCCACGCGCTTCAATCGCGCCGATCCGTTCGCGCGCGGCTCCGCGTATCGCATGGATGGCGGCATGGACGTGAAGTACGGACTCACGTCGAATCTCACGCTCACCGGCACGATCAATCCCGACTTCGGGCAGGTCGAGGTCGATCCCGCGGTCGTGAATCTCACGCAGTTCGAAACGTTCTTCCCGGAGAAGCGGCCATTCTTCACGGAAGGCTCGCAGATGTTCGTGTTCAGCGGGCCGTCGAACAGCCGGTGGAACTTCAACTTCTCGTCGCCGACGTACTTCTATTCGCGACGCATCGGCCGTTCGCCGCAAGGCGCGCTCGACGACACCGACTACGCAGTCGCCCCCGGCGAAACGACAATCCTCGGCGCCGCAAAGCTCACCGGAAAATTCGGCAAAGGCTGGTCGATCGGTGTGCTCGACGCGCTCACCGACAACGAGCGCGCGCTGACGTTCACCGGTGGCCTGTTCGAGCGCCGCAGCGTCGAGCCGATGACGAACTACCTCGTGGCGCGCTCGACGAAGGAGTACGGCAAGGCATCGCGCGTCGGCGTGCTCTTTTCGTCCGTGACGCGCCGCCTCGACGAAGATCTCGCGTATCTCCGCAACAACGCCTACCTCGGCGGCATCGACGGCTACACGTACTTCGGCAAAGACAAGAAGTGGCTCCTCGAATGGCTCGGCAGCGGGACGATGGTCGAAGGCTCGCCCGATGCGATCGCGCGCACGCAGAAGAGCGCGGCGCGTTATTACCAGCGTCCCGACGCGGAGCACGTCGAGCTCGATCCGACGCGCACGTCGCTCACCGGATTCTCGACGCGCGCCATGCTCGGCAAGCAAACCGGCGTGTGGCGTCCGAATCTGCAGATCCAGGCGTACTCGCCGGGCTTCGAGATGAACGACGTCGGCTTCATGCAGCGCACCGACATGATCACGACGCACGCGGTGCTGCACTACTCCGACGAGAAAGTGCGCAAGTACACGCGCGCGGTGAGTGCGTGGATCGGCAAATATCAGAACTGGAATTTCGATCACGACCAGCTCGCGAACGGGTTGCATTCGAGCTGGAGCGTCGACTTCAAAAACTACTGGTACTCGTGGGGATGGGCGGGGATCTACGGGCCGCGCTTCGACGATCGCCGCACGCGCGGAGGTCCGCTGATGCGGAGGCCCACGGGCCGGGGATTTGGGCTGGGCGGCGGAACGGACAGCCGCAAGAAGGTGCAGGCGGAGCTTTGGACGGACAACGATCACTACACCGACGGCGGGTTCTTTCACAACTTCGGCTTGTGGCTGAACTACAAGCCGACGACGTCGGTGCGGCTGTCGATCACGCCGACGTTCCAGCGCTCGCGCGAGCTCTCGCAGTACGTCGCGACGCAGGACGATCCGTCGGCGACGGCGACGTACGGGAAGCGCTACATCTTCTCGACGATCGAGCAGCGAACGCTCGACGTCGGCGTGCGCGCGGAGTGGACCGCGAGCTCGCGCCTGTCGTTCCAGCTCTATCTGCAGCCGTTCGTCGCGAGCGCCGACTATCACGGCTTCAAGGAGCTCACGCGGCCGCGCACGCGCGAGTTCCGCCCGTACGAATCGATCGCCTATCTTGCCGAGGAGAACAGCTATCGCGCGAACAGCGTCACGTTTGCGAATCCCGACTTCAACTTCCGCAGCGTGAAGGGCAACGCAGTGGTGCGGTGGGAGTTCCGTCCCGGATCGGCGCTGTACGTCGTATGGAACGAGAATCGGAGCGACGACGCGATCGAAGGCGACTTCCGTTTCCGCCGTGATCTGCGTGCGATTCCGAACGCGCCGTCGCGCGATGTGTTCCTCGTGAAGATCTCGTACTGGCTGCCGATGTAGTGGGCAGTTGGCGGTGGGCAGTAGGCAGAGGAGACGGTGTGATCTGCACACTGCGTACTGCCTACTGCCAACTCCGTGTGGCACGCGCCTCGCTGGTGCACCGGAGATCCCTCGACTTCGCTCGGGATAAACTGCAAGCAGAGACCGAAGGCCATGTCCGACGACGACTTCAGCACCGTGAGCGCGAAACGCGGCGAGCGTGCGCGTGAGATCGAGATCCTGCGGCAGCAGTACCTGAAACATCGCGACGCGCTGACGGCGATGAACGACGAGGCGCCGAGCGAGCATCTCGCGAACGAATATCAGCGCCTCATCCGCGAGATCGACACGGCGATGGGCAAGCTCGACGAGCTTGCCTCACCGGTGTCGCGCCCGCTGGTGACGCCGCCCACCATCGAAGAGGAAATCCCTGCCGAGAATGGCGGCGGCTCGCAATCGCGCGTCGTGTTGATTCTCATCATCGGCGTCGTCGTGCTCGCCATCATTGTTTATCTGATCTGGCTTGCGAGCTCCGATCGCGGACCCGCGGTGACGGAGACTTCCACGACGACGACGGTGACGACTACCGCGCCGGTGACGACCCCGCCTCCTGCGCCCGAGGAGCCGCTCGCCGTCTCGCCCGCGAGCGCGGACTATGGAACCATTCGCAAGGGCACGCGCGCCACGCGACAATTCGAGATCAGCAATCGCAGCGAGGAGCCGATCTCGATCCAGGTCGGCCGCTCGACGTGTCACTGCCTCTACTACGAGCACGCTGCCGTCGTCGCGCCGAAAGGGAAGGAGTCGATCACCGTCACCGTCGACGGCGCGCGCGCGCCGGTGGGCGAGCTGCGCGAGACGGTGAAGGTGTCGCAGAAGGGGAGCACGACGGTGGAGGCGATGTTCGAGGTACACGCGCGGATCGAGTAACGAATTACGAACGCGCGCGCCGCACGATCATCACCAGCGCATCCGTTTTCCGCCACACGCCCTCCACCGCGCGAATCGCGAACAGCGCGCTCGCGAAGAGCGGCACCTGCCAGCGCGTGATCGAGGCGTCGATGCGCAAGCGCGGCACGATCGTGCGCACGGGGAAATCAGAGACGTAACGCACCGACGCGACTTCGAATCCATGTCGCGTGACGAAAGCGCGCAGCGATTTTTCGTTGAAGTACACCGTGTGCGGATGCGTGTAGCCGAATTGCCAGAGGCGCTTCACCGCGCCGGCGGCAAGCCGCGGCGCGAGATGCGCGACGCGGAACGCGAGCCCTTCGCTCGACGGCACTTTGATCACCCACACGCCGCCCTCCCGCAGGCTTTCGCGCACGCGCGTTGCGAATTCGCCGAGGCGGTCAGGTGGGATGTGCTCGATCACGTCGAGCGTCGAGAGGACATCGACGTCCGTCAACACGCGATCGAATTCGCCGCACTCGACATTGCCCACGCGCGCTCGCGCCTCCGCGCATGCGCTTCGGTCGGGCTCGATGCCGTGCACCGCGAAGCCGTGCGCGTGTGCAGCGGCGAGGAGAAATCCGAATCCGCATCCGACGTCGGTCCACGACCTGGGCGGCTCAACGAGGGTGCGAACCGCGCGCACGATTGACTCCGCTTGTATGCGACGCAGGATGCCGATCGATTGCTCGTACGCAGCATGATCGATCGCGCCGTAGGAAAGCGTTGGCGGAGCGTCGATCGTGCTGATCTTCAAGCCGCACGTGCGGCATGTGGCGACGCTCAACGACGGCAAAAGCGCCCGAGTCCTCAAAACGGTTCCGTGACAACTCGGGCACATCGATGACATACGAACAGAGTATGTCGTGTTCGGCTTGCACGTCAGGGCGGCTATCGCCTGAGATTGATTAGCTCGGTTGAGGTAGGGAAAACTCGCGTGGCGACACTCCATATCATGAGGGGCAGTTTGCTTCTCGGAAAGGAGATGTGTCGCTGTCTCGGGCACGGTTGAGTGCATTCGCATTGCAATATCAATCAGCCGAAGGGAGTTTGACGAGGCTGAAGTCGGTATGCGAATCCGCACTCTGCTACGATAAGCAAGCGTGAGGGCCTAACGATGATTCAGGAAGCTGTGAAAAAAGACGAAGA
>DATKFO010000646.1:0-2865 GCA_035544355.1 Thermoanaerobaculia bacterium | reverse complement strand
CAAGTGCTACTCTTTAGTGTCAGTGAACGCCATTCCGTTTCCGACGACGCGGAGAAGTGTCATCGTCGCTCTCGCAAGCGACGATGCAACAGAACGCACGCGTGCGCTGGACACGCTCGTCGCGCTTTATTGGCGACCGCTTTACAAGTACGCGCGCGTTGCGTGGAGCCGGCTGGCCGAAGACGCCGAGGATCTGACGCAGAGTTTCTTCACACGCGTGGTCGAGAAGGACTCGCTCGCGAGCTACGACGCGGCGAAGGCGAGCTTCCGCACGTTTCTGCGATTGCTGTTCGACCGCCACATTTCGAATGAGAAGAAATCCGGCGAGCGGCTCAAGCGCGGCGGCGGCGAAGTGCATCTCGACTTCGACGCAGCGGAAGCGGAGCTGGGACGCGAGTCGTCGCATTCCGAGTCGCCCGAGGAGTACTTCCGGCGCGAGTGGGTGCGCAGCGTGTTCGCGCTCGCCGTCGAGCGCTTGCGCGAATGGTGCGACGCGGGCGGCAAGGACGTTCACTTCCGCTTGTTCGAGGCTTACGATCTCGACGAAGACCGCACGATCTCGTATCGCGAGCTCGGCTCGCGCTTCGGTCTGACGGAGACGACGGTGACCAACTATCTCGCGGCAACGCGGCGCGAACTGCGGCGCATCGTGCTCGACACGCTGCGCGAAGTCACCGCGTCCGACCAGGAGTTCCGCAGTGAAGCGCGCTCGCTCCTCGGAGTCGATCCGAAATGAGATGGCTCTCCGACGACGCGGTCGCGCATCTGCGCAACGTCACCGAGCTCCCCGATCTCACCGGCACGCGCTACCGGCTCGTCGGCGAGATCGCGCGCGGCGGAATGGGCGTCGTCTACGAAGCGGATGACCTCGAGCTCGAGCGCCGCGTCGCGTTGAAGGTGCTCGCGAGCGAGCTCGCGTCCGCGGATGCCGTTGAGCGCATGCGGAGCGAGGCGCGCATCATCGCGCGGCTCGAACATCCCGGAAGCGTTCCGGTCCACGACGTCGGAACGTTGCCCGACGGCCGCATCTTCTACGCGATGAAGCTCGTGCGCGGCACGCGCCTCGATCGCTGGGCGCGCGAAGATCGCAGTCTCACCGAACTCCTGCGCGCGTTCGTGCGTGTGTGCGAGGCCGTCGCATTCGCGCACGCGAACGGCGTCGTGCATCGCGATCTCAAACCGGAGAACGTGATGGTCGGCGAGCTCGGCGCCGTGCTGGTGATGGATTGGGGCGTCGCGACGCGCATCGGCGAAGACGAGGAGATCATCGCCGGAACTCCCGGCTACATGCCGCCGGAAAGCGTCGTCGACGCGCGCACCGACGTCTTTGCACTCGGCGCGATGTTGCGATCGCTTGTCGGCAACGCACCGCGACAGCTCGTCGCGATCTGCGCGAAAGCGACGGCGCACGATCGCGACACCCGCTACGCCGATGCGCGCGCACTCGCGGAAGACGTGCTCCGTTTTCTCGACGCCGAGCCGGTCAGCGCGTATCGCGAGAACGTTTTCGAGATCGTCTGGCGCTGGATCGTCCGCTATCGTGCGCTCATCGCAATCGTCACGGCGTACCTCGTCATGCGCGCGCTCGTGTTTTTCTTCGCGAGTTTGTAAAAGGATTTCGCGGCGACGTTGAATATCGCTGTCGGAGGGAAAGAACATGAACAAAGTTCTCGTGGGATTGATCGCCGGAGCGGTCCTCGGCGCAGTCGACGGCGCATCGGCGTGGTTCACACCGGCGGTGCGCGCGCAGATCCTCTTCATCATCGCGGCGTCGACCGTGAAGGGAATCATCGGCGGCGTTGCGGCGGGCTGGTTCGCGCGCAAAGTGCAGTCGGTGCCGGCCGGCATCGCGTTCGGATTCGCGGTCGGACTCGTGCTCGCATTTCTCGTCGCGATGCAGCCAGAGCCTGACGGCACGCACTACTGGATCGAGATCATGCTGCCCGGCAGCGTTCTCGGCGGGGTCGTCGGCTGGGCGACGCAGCGCTACGGACGACCGGCGTCGCGCAGCGCGCAAACCGCGGTGGTCACGATGCTCGTGCTCGCGCTCGTGGGCGTGAACGCGAATGCCGCTGATGGGATCACGGCTGCGCAGGCATTCGAGAAAATGAAAGCGCTCGACGGCACATGGAGCGGTCACATCATGACGCCCGACGGCCCGGTAGCGACGGTCTCGTATCGCGTCACCGCCGGCGGCAGCACGGTGATGGAGACGATGTTCGCCGGCCAGCCGCACGAGATGATCACGATGTACGTGTTCGACGGAAAGACGATCGAGGCCACGCACTACTGCGTCGCGCAGAATCAGCCGGTGATGCGCTTCAACGCGGAGAA
This sequence comes from Thermoanaerobaculia bacterium, assembly GCA_035544355.1. Lineage (GTDB taxonomy): Bacteria > Acidobacteriota > Thermoanaerobaculia > Gp7-AA8 > Gp7-AA8 > DATKFO01. The sequence continues at coordinate 531 of DATKFO010000646.1, read as the reverse complement.
GTCGAGCGCGAACGAGCTCGTGTTCGATTTCGTGCGCGTCACCGGAAAAGCGGGTGAGCACATGCACGACGCGCGCATCCGCTTCGGCGAGAACGGACGCGTCGAGACGAACTGGGAGTCGTCGGAGAAATCGAGCCCGACGAAAAAGTTCTTTCTCGCGCGTGCGCAGTGACGCGACTCAGCGGATCCAGACCGTCTTCACGTTCGTGAACTCGCGAATCCCGTAGACACCGAGCTCGCGTCCGAATCCCGAGTGCTTCACGCCGCCGAACGGCATTCGCGAATCGGACGCGACCATCGCGTTCACGAACACCTGCCCCGATTCGATCGCGGCGACGAAACGCTTCGCTTCGTCGAGGTCGTTGGTCCAGACGGAGGCGCCGAGGCCGAAGGGAGTGTCGTTGGCTACGGCGATGGCGTCGACGACGTCCTTGACGCGAAAGAGCGACGCGACGGGTCCGAATGTTTCCTCCCGCGCGGCGGGAGCATCGAGCGGGATGCGCGCGAGCACCGTTGGCGCGTAGTAGTTGC
>DATKFO010000645.1:0-4139 GCA_035544355.1 Thermoanaerobaculia bacterium | reverse complement strand
TGGCAGCTCGGCACTCAGGCGCACGAGCTCCCACATCTCATCGGTCAGACCCTGATTGAGCGTGAGGCGATCGACGGACGCGTCTTCGAGCATCGCGTCGACGCCGCGCTCGTCCATCTTGCGGAAGATGTTCTGCACGCGCACGGTCGAGTACTGCAGGTACGGCCCCGAATCGCCCTCGAATTTCAGCGCCTCGGCGAAATCGAACGCGATGACCTTGTTCCGCCCGAACTTGAGCATGAAGTAGCGCAGCGCCGCGACCGCAACATTGCGACCGAGCTCGCGCATGTCGTCGTCGGTGAGCCCTTCCGCCTTGGTGCCTTCGCGCACGGCGGCCGTCGCTTTTTCTTCGAGCGTGTTCAGCAGGTCGTCCGCGATGACGCCGAGTCCCTTGCGGCCCGACATTTCGATGTACGGCCGCTGCGCGTCTTCGTCGGAAATCTCCATGCCGAGGACTTTCGCAGTCGCCGGCGTGAGCGCGACCATCTCGTAGGAGAAGTGAATCGACTGCTCGGCCTCTTTCGTGTGACCGAGCTGCCGCAGACCTTCCTTCACGACCTTCTGCAGATACGACTGCCGCGTGTCGATCACGTTCACGACGCGCTTCGCACCGCCGAAATGCGGCGCGGACGGATCGGTGTCGGCGTCATGCGTCGACTCCCACAGCACATGACCATCGGGATACGTCCAAAACTTGCGGTAGTGAAACGTGCGATCGAGCAACCCGAACTTCCAGAGTTGATACGCGATGTCTTTGCCCGTGTACGTGACCGTGCCGTTCGAGCGCACGAGAATCTTGTCGGGCTCGTTCATCCCCGCGAAGATCTCGGACTCGTCGAGCTTCATCACCCAGCAGCCTTTGTGCTTCCCCTCTTCCTCGAGCACGACTGCGCCCGATTGCTTGAGCAGCTCGAATGCGCGATCCCAGAAGTGGAGGTGGATGATGTCGCTCTCTTTCGGGAGCAGGTCGTACGCGATGTCGAGGCGCAGCATCGTGCGCAGATGGCGATGGACGATCGCGGGTGCGACCATCTTCGCGATCGCGGCGGTGTCGCCTTCCTGATTCTCGATGCGATGCAGCGTTTCTTTGCGCCACTCCTTCGATTCGGGATGCTCGTTGAAGTACGCGGTCGTCTTCGAATAGAGGTCCCAGCAGAAGTAATCGAACGGCACGTTGGAGGCGTCGATGTGCTTCTGCACGTCGGCGGGCGTTTCGTTGTGCAAACGCTCGAAGCCGACGACGACGTCCGCGACCTGCACGCCGGTGTCGTCGATGTAGTTCTGCGTCTCGACGCGATCGCCGAGCCATTTCGAGCAGCGGACGTAGGTGTCGCCGAGGACTGCGTTGCGGAGGTGGCCGATGTGCGCGGCCTTGTTCGGATTGATGTTCGTGTGCTCGACGATCACGCGCTCGCCGGTGCCGGGCGGCGGCTCCATCACGACGCGAAAATGCGCGGCGGTGAATGCACCGCGATCGAAATGAAAGTTGAGATAGCCCGCGCCCTCGATCGTCACCTTCGCGACGAAAAGCGGCAGCTGCATGTCCTTCGCGAGCGTCTCGGCAATCTCACGCGGCTTGCGCTTGAGAGCCTTCGCGAGCTCGAGCGCGATCGGCGTCGCGAGGTCGCCCATCGCGAGTCGCGGCGGCGGTTGGAGCACGACGCGATCGATGGGATGGCCGAAGAGGGCGAGCACTCGTGATTTGAGTGTGTCGGTTAGTTGTTCTGTTATGGACTCGAGGATCATTTCGCGTAACTCCGAACGAAGGAACACGGAACGAGGAACACGGAACGACACGCCCACCCTCGGCTTTTCGTTCCGTGTTCCGTGTTCCTCGTTCCTCGTTGCCTTATTCATGTTCGTTCCAGACTTTGAGAATCCACCGCTCGCGGCGGCGGATGAAGATGTTGATCGAGGCGTTGTTCTGCGCGAACCGTCGCGACGATGTGAGCGGCAAGTCGAGCAGCGCGCAGACGCCGATGCGGATCGCCGTGCCGTGCGTGACGATCACCGGCCGCGGCGAGTCGATGCTCTCGATCGCACGCAGCATGCGACGCCGCACGTCATTGTGCGACTCGCCGCCCGGACACGGCTCATCGGGATCGGCGACCCACCGGCGATAGATCTCGTGATCGTCGCGCCGGATGTCGAGGAAGGAACAGCCTTCCCATCGCCCGTAATTCATTTCGCGAACGTCGTCGAGCGTGACGATGTCGAGTCCCGTCGTCTCTTTGATCGCTTCGGCCGTCGACAACGCGCGGCCGAGGGGCGAGGAGTAGAGCGCGGTTGGCGCGTAGCGGCCGATGCGCGCGGCGAGTTGTTGCACCTGTTGCGCACCGACGTCGGAGAGTGCGCTGTCGCTCCATCCCTGCGTGATGCCGGAGGCGTTGTGGACGGTTTCGCCGTGACGGGCGAGGATGAGCTGTTCGATCATATGTGGCACAGACACTCCTGTCTGTGTTGGCGCGCGAGCACAGACAAGAGTGTCTGTGCCACCCGATTCGTCCTCATGACAGCAGGGACTCTGCCGTCATCTCCGACGGCCTCTCGATGCCGAGAATCGCGAGGAGCGTGGGTGCGACGTTCTCGAGCGCGCCGCCGTCGCGGAGCGCGCCGTAGCGTTTCTTCGCGTCGAAGAGAATCAGCGGGACGGGATTCGTGGTGTGGGCGGTGTGCGGCTGGCCGGTTGCGGGATCGAACATCAGCTCGCAGTTTCCGTGATCTGCGGTGATGAGTGCGACGCCGTCGGCGCGTGCGACCGCGTCGAGGATCTTGTTCACCGCGACGTCGGTGGCGTGCACGGCTTCGATCGCGGCGTTCATCACGCCGGTGTGGCCGACCATGTCGGGGTTCGCGATGTTCATGATGATGACGTCGAATTTGCGGCCGTCGATCTCGTGTACGACGCGATCGGCGAGCTCGACGACGGACATGTCGGGCTCGAGGTCGTAGGTCGCGACTTTCGGCGACGGAATGAGCACGCGCTCTTCGCCGGGCGACACGGTGTCGGAGCCGCCGTTGAAGAAGAACGTGACGTGCGCGTATTTCTCGGTCTCGGCGATGCGCAACTGCGTGAGCCCGGCGTGCGCGAGCACTTCGCCGAGGTGATTGCTCACGCGCTGCGGCGGGAAGAGGACGGGGAGGTCCCAGTCCTGGTGATAGCGATTCATGGTGGCGATTCGGACCTGCGGACGGACCGATCGCGGAAAGCCCGCAAAGTCGTGATCCTTGAATGCCGTCACGATCTGGCGCATGCGGTCCGCGCGGAAGTTGAAGAAGACGAGCGTGTCGCCGTCTTCGATGCGGCCGAGGTGCGCTCCCTCCGGCGTGAGCACGGCGATCGGCTCCATGAACTCGTCGGTGACGTTCTGTTCGTAGAAACGCGCGACCGTTGCGAGCGGGTCCTTCGTCTGCACGCCGACGCCGAGCGTCATCAGGTCGTAGCCGCGCTGCACGCGCTCCCAGCGCTTGTCGCGATCCATCGTGTAGTAGCGGCCGATGACGGTCGCGAGATGCGCTTGCGGCTTGTCTTTGACGAAGCCGATCAGCTCGCGCAGATATTTTTCCGCGCTTTTCGGCGGCGTGTCGCGCCCGTCGAGGATGGCGTGGATGAAGACGTTCTCCGCGCCCTTGTCGATCGAGGCTTCGATGAGTCCGTGCAGATGTTCCTGCAGCGAATGCACGCCGCCGTCGGAGAGGAGTCCGCACAGATGGATCGTTTTCGCGGCTGGCACCGGCAGGTCGTGGTGCAGCACCGCCTTCGAAATGCGAACGATGTCCTGATCGACGACGCGTCCCGCACCGATATTCAGGTGTCCGACTTCGGAGTTGCCCATCTGTCCGTCAGGCAGACCGACCGCGAGGCCGGAAGCGTCGAGCGTCGTCCACTGCGAGTCGTGGAACAGCGCGTCGAAGCGCGGCTTCTCTGCCTGCGCGATCGCGTTCCACTCGGAATCCTTGCGGCAGCCGAATCCGTCGAGGACGATGAGGATGAGGAAGGGGCGTGACAAACGGCGGGGAAAATATCAGAAATCGAGCCGTGTCATTCTGAAGCCGCGTAGACGGCGAAGAATCCCCAGCCCACGGAGCGGGCAGCGTGTTCCCGCGGGGGATCCTTCGTCGTCTACGCGACTCAGGAT
>DATKFO010000644.1:0-6255 GCA_035544355.1 Thermoanaerobaculia bacterium | reverse complement strand
TAGGGACGGTGACTTTCTTTTTCATCTTCGCCTCCGTGGCCGAGGCGAAGTCTAGGAGTGCGGTGGCGGAGCCACCGCTTTCGAATCCAGAGCGGCGACTCTGTCGCCGCACTCCTAAACCGTCCCGGTCCTGTTTGGATCCAAGCGGTACGTAGTACTGGGTTCCCTTTTGAACGTTTCGAATCTGCTCGACGAGCTGATCGAAATGCTCCGGTGTGTGAACGAAATCGATCTCGTTCGTATTCACCACCAGCAACGGCGTCTCGTCGTACCGGTAAAAGTAGTGCGAGTACGCCTCACTCAACTCTTGCAAATATTGGGGCGAGATTTTCTTCTCGTATGCCCGCCCGCGCTTCTTGATGCGCTTCAAGAGTGTATCAAGATTGGCCTGCAGATAAATCATCACGTCCGGCCGCGGCACCTGCTCATGCAGCAGGTCGTAGAGCCGGTTATAGATGAGCAGCTCCGAATCATCGAGCGTCAGGTACGCGAAGATCTTGCTCTTCGCGAACGAGTAATCCGCAATGATCAGCTGAGTGAAGAGATCGCGCTGCGCGATGTTGCGCTGCTGGTCGTAGCGCGACAGCAGAAAAAACAGCTCGGTCCGGAACGCCGCGCCGCGCTTGTCTTTGTAGAAATCGTCGAGGAAGGGATTGCCGGCGTCCTCGAGAACCTTCGTCCCGCGGAACTGCTTCGCCAGCAATCCGGTGAGCGATGTTTTCCCGACTCCGATCGGACCTTCGATCGCGATGTGGCGCCAAGGAAGCGGCGGCATGCGGCGTGAAGGATAGCCGACGGAACGCGGAACGAGGAACACGGAACGCGGAACGAAGGCCGGCGTGGCGTTCCGTGTTCCGTGTTCCGTGTTCCTCGTTCAGACGTGATAGAACACGCCGCCATGCTCAAACTGGAGCAATACAAACTCGACAACGGACTCAAGGTCGTCCTCAACGAAGACCACTCCGCCCCGCTCGTCGCGATCAATCTCTGGTACCACGTCGGTTCGAAAAACGAGAGACCTGGCCGCACTGGGTTCGCGCATCTCTTCGAGCACATGCTGTTCTCCGGCTCGCAGCACGTCGGGAACAACGAGCACTTCCGCCACGTGCAGTCGGTCGGAGGCGTGCTCAACGGAACGACATTCTTTGATCGCACGAATTACTTCGAAACATTACCGTCCAACTATTTGGCGTTGGGTTTATGGCTCGAAGCGGATCGCATGGGCTTCTTTCTCCCCGCGCTCACGCAGGAGAAGCTCGACATCCAGCGCGACGTCGTCAAAGAAGAGCGCCGCCAGCGCTACGACAACGTCCCGTACGGCACCGCGTTCGAGCGGCTGCTGCACCTTTCGTACGAGCCCGACTATTCGTATCACTGGCCGACGATCGGGTCGATGGAAGACCTCGACGCCGCATCGCTCGACGACATCCGCGACTTCTTCGCGACGTGGTACCGCCCCGACAATTGTACGTTGACGATCGTCGGCGACTTCGTGCCGAACGAGGCGAAGGATCTCGTCGCGCGGTACTTTGGGGAGATCGTGCCCGGCGGCGCGTTCCCGAAATTCACGCTCGAGCGCCACGGATTCGGCCACGAGCGTCGCGAAACGTTCGCGTCGCCCGTGCAGCTGCCGCGCATCTACCGGCTCTATCACCTGCCGAAGATGGGCGAGCGCGACTGGGTCGCCGCCGATCTGCTCTCGACGATTCTCGCGTCGGACAAAGCGAGCCGCATGGAGCGCGTGCTGGTGCACGAACGACAGATCGCGCAGGACGTCGCCGCCTACATTCTCCCGACCGAATCGACCGGCATGCTGCTGCTGCACGCCACCGCGCGCGAAGGCGTGCAGATCGAGACGATCGAAGCCGCGGTCGATGAAGAGATCGCTCGCGTCGCGATCGACGGCATCGTGCCCGATGAGCTCATGCGCGCGCAAAACCGCGCGGAGATCGAGCTCGCGCATCAACTCCAAACCTACGACGCCCGCGCCGACCTCCTCGGCATGTTCGGAACGTACTTCGACGACCCGACGATGATCGATCGCTGGCTCGATCCGTATCTGAGCGCGACGCCCGACGACCTCGCGCACGTCGCTCGCAAATATCTGATCCCCGAGAATCGCGCGACGTCGCTGTTCATCCCCGAGAGGAGCGCCGCGTAATGGATCGAAGCACTCCTCCGCAACCGACTGCACCGCGGCCGTATCACTTTCCGCACGTCACGCGCGCCACGCTCGCGAACGGATTGCGCGTGCTCGTCGCCGAGAATCACAACGCGCCGCTCGTGTCGTTGCGCGCGCTCGTGCGCTCCGGCGCCGATCACGACCATCCGCGCACCGCGGGACTGGCATCGCTCGCCGCCGATCTACTCGATGAAGGCGCGGGTGATCGCGATGCGATCAAGCTCGCCGAAGACGTCGGTCTGATCGGCGGCGCCCTCGGCACCGGCGCGGACTGGGACGCATCGTACGCATCGCTCGATGTGCTCAGCCGCCACACCGAAACGGCGAACAGCATCTTCGCCGACGTCGTGCGCCGCCCGACGCTGCCCGCCGACGGACTCGCTCGCGTGCGCGCCGAGCGGCTCACCGAATTGCTGCAGCAGCGCGACGAGCCTGCGTCGATCGCAGGCAAGCGCTTCTCGAACTTGCTGTACGGCAGCGGTGCGTACGGACTGTCGACCGTCGGCACGACTGCAACCGTTTCGCGCATCACGCTCGACGACGTGCGGCGATTCTTCGCGCAGCACTACGTTCCGAACAACGCGTCGATCGTGATCACCGGCGACGTCACGACCGAACGCGCAAATGAGCTGATCGCGAGCGCATTTGCATCGTGGGAGCGCGGCGGCGAGCCGCCTCCAGTCACGGTCACACCGTCCGCGCTCGAGTCGTCGCGCGTCTACATCATCGATCGCCCGCAAGCCGTGCAATCGGAGATTCGCATCGGCCACATCGGCGTCGAGCGCACCTCGAGCGACTATTTCCCACTCAGCGTCATGAACGCACTCCTAGGCGGCGTCTTCAATTCGCGCATCAACCTCAACCTGCGCGAGCGCCACGGCTACACGTACGGCGCGCGCTCCACGTTCGCGTTCCGCCGCCACGCCGGCCCGTTCGTCGTCGCCGCACCGGTCCGCAACGAAGTCACGCGCGAATCCGTCTCCGAAGTGCTCAACGAACTGCGCCGCATCCGCACCGGCGACATCGAAGACCGCGAGCTCGACGACACGAAGAACTACCTGATGGGCGTCTTCCCCTCGACCGTGCAAACCGCGGGAGACGTCGCGAGCCGCCTCGTCGACATGGAGCTCTACGGACTCTCCGAGGACTACTTCGACCGCTATCGAGAGAACATTGCGGCGGTTGGACAGGACGCCATCGTCGACGACGCGCGCAAATACATCAACCCCGAAGCGCTGCTCATCGTGATCGTCGGCAACGCAATAGAAATCCGCGAGCCGCTCGGCACGCTCGGCTATCCGATGCACGAGTTGGACGTGGAAGGGAACGCGGTCGCGATCGCGTAGGATGGAGGCTCTAGGTATTCGGAGTCCGCGTGGAAGAGATTGATCTTGCCGATCTGCTTCGTCACCTTCGCGCCGCGAATCGCGAAACCGAATGGGTCGAGTTCAAACTGAATGACGACGAGCCCGCGGAAATCGGCGAGTACGTGTCGGCCCTTGCAAATTCAGCTGCGCTGGTAGGCAAGCGATTCGGCTACATCATCTGGGGCATTAGCAACATCACGCACGAAGTAATCGGCACGAAAGTACGGCTTTCAACGAAGAAGATCGGAAACGAAGAGCTGGAGAACTGGATCTCACATCAGCTGTCGCCGCGCGTGCATTTCGTCATACATGAAGGCGAGATCGATGGAAAGCTGGTCTCGTTGATCGAGGTTCCCGCGGCCTCTCATACACCTGTGCGATTCCGAGATTTCGAGTACATCCGTGTTGGAAGCATCAAGAAAAAGCTGCGCGACCATCCTGAGAAAGAACGAGAACTTTGGAGGTTGCTCGAGCGACGTGACTGGGAAACCGAGGCGGCTGCCGTGCACGTTCCAAGCGCTGACGTACTGAGCATGCTCGACTATCCCGCCTATTTCGACCTCCTTAAGAGGCCTCTCCCGGAAAATCGCACATCGATCATCACTGCGCTCGCGGACGACAAGCTGATCGAATTCGATCGTGCTGGCGATACGTTCAACATCACCAACCTGGGCGCAATCCTTTTCGCACGTGATCTCTCGCGTTTCTCTCATCTGAGTCGGAAAGCCGTTCGACTTGTCGTCTACACCGACGCCGACCGAACAAGTACATTGCGCGAGCAGGTCGGCCAGCGCGGATACGCAAGCGGTTTCGGCAGGCTGGTGAACTACATCAACGATCTCTTGCCCGCGAGCGAGCAACTCGTCACGCCGTTTCGAACGGAACGTCGCTATCCGGAAATCGCGATTCGCGAGTTGGTCGCAAACGCACTCATCCACCAGGATTTCAGAATTCCCGGCACCGGTCCGATGATCGAGATCTTCGCAAAGCGCATCGAGATTACGAACCCTGGCACACCGTTGATCGACACGGAACGATTCCTCGACCTTCCTCCGCAATCGCGCAACGAGAAGCTTGGAGCCCTGATGCGCCGAATGAACATCTGCGAAGAGCGAGGCAGTGGCATCGACAAAGTGATCACAGCGGCGGAGAAACACTTGCTTCCCGCTCCGAAGTTCGAAGTCATCAACAACCACACGAAGGTGACGCTCTTTGGACCACGGAAGCTCTCGGAGATGGAAAAGGACGAGCGTGTCCTCGCCTGTTACCAACACGCTTGTCTGCGCTATGTTTCTCACAGCCCAATGACTAATACATCACTTCGGAAGCGATTTGGGATCGACGACAAGAATTACTCGATGGTCTCGCGAATCATCAAAGAGACAATCGAGGCGGGCCAGATCAAGCCAAGGGATCCCGACAGCAAGTCGAAAAAACTGGCGAAATATGTACCGTTCTGGGTGTGACGGTTTGTGTGATTCGCTGCAGTTCAGCAGGCGCAGCAGCTTCGTCGATACCCCATAAACCTCGCATCCAGTAGAGTTACGTGCGAAGGGTTTTATGTGACGGCTATGTGATCGGCTGAACTTACCCTCCCTCTTTCCTCACCACCACCACGATCGCGCTCGCGATCGCCTGCAACAGCAACAGCGACGACGACAGTGCGTGCAGACGTCCGAAATGTTTGCGCACGGGATCGGTGCGGTCGAGCGAGGAGATCGGCACCGGCGAGCTGACGCGGATCGCGCGGATGCGCAGGTCGATGAAGATCTGCGAGGCGGCCAGCAGGATCGCGACGAAGAGCACGCCGAGGAGAAACGGACGCGCGTGCCGGAGCGAGAGGGCGAAGAGGACGAGCGGCGCGCCAAGGGCGATGTAGTGCCATCGGGCGAGCATGGCGCCGACTACGTCCGCGGCCGTCGTCGAATTGCCCGCCGCGCGGAACGCCGCGGAGGCCGCCAACATCAGAAACACGCCACTGCCGAGCCAGACTGCCGCGATCAGATTCGTCACCTTCATATTCACTCCGCAATTGAACCCATCTTCCCCGATAAGGCCGCGAACGATCGCGGTCTTCCTGGAGTGTGGCGGCCGTGCCGCCGCTTTGGGTCGCGACCCAAAGCGGTGACATGGAAGACCGTCGCAAAGCGTGCGGCTACCGGACGGCGGACTTATAGTCCGCCGATTTTTTCGCGCCACCGCGTAACCCCGCAACCTCGCAACCCGTAACACGCGACCCAAAGCGGTGACGTGGTCACCGCACTCCAAAAAGTGCGCTGATCGACTCTTCATACGGCGCGCGCAACACGCCGCGATCCGTGATGATCGCTGTGATCAATCGCGCGGGTGTGACGTCGAATGCCGGATGCCGCACCTGCACGCCTTCGGGCGCGACGCGTGTGCCGAAGATTTCCGTCACTTCCGACGCGCTGCGCTCTTCGATCGGAATTGCCGCGCCGTTCGGGCAATGCGGATCGATCGTCGACACCGGCGCGGCGATGTAGAACGGCACGTTGTGCGCCTGCGCGAGCACTGCGACGGTGTACGTGCCGATCTTGTTCGCGGTGTCGCCGTTTGCGGCGATGCGATCGGCGCCGACGATGACCGCGTCGAATTTCCCTTGCTGGAAGAAATGGCCCGACATGTTGTCGGTGATCAACGTGACGTCGATCCCGTCCTGCTGCAGCTCCCAAGCGGTGAGCCGCG
>DATKFO010000643.1:0-12378 GCA_035544355.1 Thermoanaerobaculia bacterium | reverse complement strand
CGAACGTATAGGAGTCATGCCGCATGCATATGCATAATGGCTGTACGTCAGTATGGCGATCGGCAATGGTTAACTCACGTCTCCGCAGGGGGTTGTCGCATGATTCGCCGCCGGCTCGCTGATCGGCGGTCTTTGAAATTTTGCGACCGGCGGCGTTCGAGTCGCATTTCATGATCTCACGAAAACTTCATGCGGCGCTCGGGGTGCGCGGCGAGGTTCGGCAGTTCGAGCTTCCGGCCGGAGTCGCGTTTCATGACCTCGTCGCGGTACGCGGATGGTGTTTTGCCGAAGGCGAGGACGAAGCAGCGGTGGAAGGTCGACTTGGTCCCGAAGGCGCTCGCGAGTGCGATCTGATGAACCGGGAGAGGCGTGGAGCGGAGAAGTTCCGCCGCGTAGGCAAGCTGGCGTGCGCGGAGGAAATCGCGCACCGGCATTCCCATGATCTCCGGAACAATGCGGCTCAGGTACGGCTGCGTCAGTCCCATGAACGAGGCAAATTCGGATGCGCGCGCGGCCGTGCGCTTTCGATAGCAGTCGCGGAGATAGATCTCCGCCGCGCGTTCGAGACGCTGGCGATGCGCGTGAGTGAAGCGGCGGCGAGGCTGCACGTCATGGTGAGACTCTCGCGCTGCCGGTCCCTACCCCGAAAACGGAAAAACTTTTCGAGACGTCGTGCGATGGGTTCGTTTCTCACCCGCGGGTCTTCACGCGTGCGGCGCAGCCTTTCACGCGTTCACCGCAGCCTTTCACGCGTTCACCGCAGCTTTTCACGCGTGCGCCGCAGCTTTTCACGCGTCTGCCGCAGTCATCGACACGCTGGATAGATTGCGTCACGCGGGGCCGTCGTGTTCTTTCTCCCAGCCCCGCGCGACCTTCTGCTAACCACCCGGCGTGCCGAGCTTGTCGAGAACTGTGATGACGAAGCGCTTGATCCACTGCCGTGGGTCGCGCGCGCGCCGCTCTCTCTCGGCCGCGAACGTGCCGGGAGATGCGAGCAATGACGCGAGAAGAACGAGGGTGCCGAGCCGCCTTGCAGATACACCTTGCATGAGCCCTCCTTCCCGCCGGCCGAAACCGGCGCATCGGGAGGGCGCCCTCATTCGTGAAGGGGTGTGAAAACGGGCTGGAGTCTTAGCAGAATCTTACGGAGGAGGCGGCGGAACGAAGAGCAACGAAGGCTCGCGCTCGACGCGCCGGATGAACTGACGAACGTACTCGATCACAGGAGCGGTGACTTTGCCCCGCACAGCCGATTCACGCAGGTAGGCGAGGGCGGTGAGTGCGCTGTTCAGCATTCCTGCGTGAGTGAATCGCTCCACGAGGCCATCTGCGAGTGTTGCGATCTCCTGTTCACGGCCGAGTGCGACGAGCGCGTCCATGATGTCAAAGACGGTGAGCGCCTCATCGACGACCATTCCCAACTTTGCGAACTCGCTGCGAACCGCGTTCAGTCGTCCGAGTGCAATTGATGGTTTGCCCGACGCCAATTGCAGGCATGCGATTCCCCAATTCGTACGCACGATTTCAGCGTGCTGTTCGAGAACCTCGAATGCCTGCAACGCCTTGTGGAAGTGTCGCGCCGCTTCCGAAAAATCGCGCAACTCGAGGGCGCAGTATCCGAGCGTTCGCGACTCGCGTGCGATCCAGGAGAGGTCGTCGATCGCTTCGGCATGAGCAAGGATGTCTCCGTAGATGCGTTGCGCTTCGCGAATGTCCTGTTGAAAAAATCGAATGTTCGCCTCGAGGTGCCGCGCCTTCAGATATCGATCGACATCGCCGCACATCTCGAACTCGCGTGTGCTCTGCTGCGCATACCGCAACGCGGTGTCATAGTCGCCCCGCTCGTAGCAGACGATCCCGCGCAGATGAGTCACGATCGCGGGACCAAGAGGAAGGAGCGGCGCATTTCGAAACTCGCGAGCTGCGCGATCCAGCGCCTCCAGCGCCGCGTCATAGTTGCCGAGCAAGCGCAATGCATTCGCGCGTTCTTTCCAAGCCATGCCCCGAAGATCGAAAACCGATTGCGCGGGATACGCCCGCTCATCCAGACTCTCGGCCACGGCGATCGCTGCATCCGCAAGCGTCAGCGCAACGAGCGGCTCGCGTTCGCACGCGTCATTCGCTGCGCGATTGAGGCGCCGCACCACCCCGCCCGTTCGAAACTTCCTCTGCTCCGCGAGATTCCGCCATGCAAACTCCGCCGGCTTCTCCATCAACGGCCCGAGCAGCCGCTCCGCTTCCGCGTCCTCCTCGGCCACGATCGCCGCGAGATCGCGAATCGTGTCGTTCAGCCGCGACACTTCGCCGATCGCGTCGCTGATCTCCCACGCCTGCTCATCCGAAATCTCCGCGTCGATCGAGCGGATGAACGTCAGTAGCGCGCTGCATTCGGGGCAAACCTCGACGTGCGACTCGATCTCGGCGCGGTTCAATGCCGCTGCCGGATCGAACGCGTATTCCGCAAGCTCCTCTTCGGTCAGGTGACGCATCACGGTTCCCGCATCAATCCGCGGACGACGTCGCGCGCGGTCTTCCGGCATTTGTGAAGCAGCACGAGTACGTAATCGGCGGTCGTCTCCCGGCTCGCAGCAATCGTCGCAGTCGTTTCGCCGTCGATGTAATAGCGATGGAGCAGTTCGCGGCATCGCGAGCCGACGCGCGCGAGCATCGTGGCCACGAGGAACTTCCGGTTGATTTGCTCGATCAGTTCCTCGCCGATGGTGCGGGCCATGGCAACGCCGGAGGCAATCGCATTCTGTTCGTCGCGTCCGCGCCAGTACTGTCTGGCCGCGTTGCAGATCGCACCCACGAGATAGTTCCGCGGGAGACGCACGCGAATCGCATTCGCGAAATAGCTCGCGAACACGTCGTTGACAAGCTCCTCGGCATCCTCGCGAGGAACGCGAAACTTCCTCAGCGCGATGACGCGCAGCAGCGGCGCGTGCGCGCTGTACACCTCTTCCGCTTCGCGCATCGCGGCCGCGCGGACCTCACCCGCGGGCATCGAGTCTCTCTCTCGGTTCACGACGACCCCCGCGGCCCACATTAGTGATTCCCGCATGACCTGTCCACATGGAGGGAGTGACGGCGATTCGGACGTCCCTACCTGCGGATCGGTGGAGGTTATGAAATGAGACAGGAGCGCGTGATTCGCGCTCCTCGCCGCCGGTATTGCATGCGGATCATCAAATACGACTTCGTGCGACGACGCGTCTGGCTATAGTCCGGCGCAGGTCCGGCAGGAAGCGACGACTCTCCGAGCGGGAACTTGGAACGGACTGGTTGCGTGCCTGCGACACTCTCATCTCGATCAACGCGACCCCACGGGGCACCACACAAGCCCTGCATTTGCGCACCTGCCGGACCTTTTTGAAAACGACTAAATGATCCCGTTGCGGATCGCGTACGTGACGATGTCCGCGTTCGTGCGCAGGCCGGTCTTCTCCAGGATTCGCGTGCGGTACGTGCTCACGGTTTTCGGGCTGAGGTTCAGGGTCTCGGCGATTTCGCGCACGCTCTTTCCGGAGGCGAGTGAGCGGAAGACTTCGAACTCGCGTTTGGAGAGGCGTTCGTGCGGGATCTCCGCGGTGCCGCGCACGAGCTCGGATTTCATTTGTTCGAGCACGCCGTTGCTGACGTGCATTCTGCCTGCGGCGACTTTGTCGATGGCGGTGAGGATGTCAAGGGGCTCCGCGTCTTTTTGCACGTAGCCGAGCGCGCCGGCACGGAGGCAGCGCAGGGCGTACTGCTCTTCCGGATACATGCTGAGCATCAGCACCGGCAGGCGCGGATGTTCCGCGTGCACGGAGCTGAGGACGTCGACGCCGCTGCGACCTTCGAGCGAGACGTCGAGCACGAGCACGTCGAAGGTTCGCGAGCGCAAGACCGACAGCAGTTCGTCCGCATTCGAAGCCTCGGCTGCCACCGTCCATCCGCGGCGGCTCGTGATGATCTGCTGGAGGCCGCGACGCACGATGGCGTGGTCGTCGGCGATGATGATGTTCATAGCGGTTGCAGCGGGAGGCGAACGACGACGCTCGTTCCCCGGCCCGGTGCTCCTTCGATGGTGACGGTGCCTCCGAATGTGTGCGCGCGCTCGCGCATGCCGATCAAGCCGAGCGACGCCGGCTCGCGCGCCGCGCTCGCGTCGATGCCGCAGCCGTCGTCGGTAATCTCCGCGCGCAGCGCATCCTCGATGCGTTCGATCACGATTGTGACGCGGCCTGCATGCGAGTGACGCGCGACGTTCGTCAATGCCTCCTGCGTGATGCGATAGAGCGCGGTCGCGCGATCGATCTCGAGCGCCGGATCGTCGACGAACCGCACGGTCGCTTCGATCCCCGTGCGTCGCGCGAATGAACGGACTTCGTGCTCGAGCGCGGCGCGGAATCCGAAGTCGTCGAGCACTGCCGGCCGCAGCTCGGTCGCGACGCGGCGCGTGCTGCCGATCGCGTCGTCGATCATCACGAGCATCGATTCGAGGCGGCGTGCCGAGGAGTCGATGCCGTTCTGCAGCTCGTCGCGCAGCAGCGCGGTCTCGAATCGCAACGCAGTCAATTCCTGCCCGAGCTCGTCGTGCAGCTCGCGCGCGATGCGCCTCCGCTCGTTTTCCTGAATCTCGCTGAGCTTCACGTTGAGGCGCCGCAGCTGTTCGCGCGACGCGATCGCCTGCTGCTCCGCGACGGTGCGCTCGGTGACGTCCATCGACAACGCGATGGCGCCGACGATGTCGCCGTCGGGATCGCGCAGCGGCTGCACGCGCGTGTCGAACGTGCGGCCGTTCTGTTCATAGCGGTACTCGGTCTCGTTGCCTTCGAGCGCGAGATGCATCGCGTCGATTCCCTGTTGATGGACGCGGAGCTCGAGCAGGTTGCGGCCGATCGTCTCTTCCGGCACGCGTCCGATCGATGGGACCGCCGCACCTTGCAGCGCGGTGACGACGAGGTTGCGATCGACGCTCCAGAGAATCGCAGGGAGCTGCTCGACGAGCAGGCGCAGCCGCAGCTCCTGCGATGCGAGCTCGCGTTCGGCCGCGCGCCGCGACATCGTCGCGCCGAGCATCGACGCGATGCTTTGCAGCGGATAGAGATCGCCGAGGTCGAACGGATGCTCGCGCGAGTACGCGGCGACGATGCCGGTGGTGCCGTGGCAGCTCGCGCCGTACGCGGCGACGAAGTGGAATCCGTTTTCGCGAAGATGCGGCGCCGCTGCAAAGTCGGCTTCGAGCAGCGGACGCGAGACGGGGAGATGACTCTCCATCACTTCGTCGAACACGCTGCCGTTGCCCGCGGCGATGACGCATGCATCCGCCACGAAGCCGAATTGCGTTCTCATGAAGAAGCCGTCCGGCGTGTGCTGAAGGATCTCGGCGCCGTTGGCCTGCAGCGCGGCCATGACGTGAACGAGCGCGGCTGTGCGAATTTCGTCGGCATCGCGATCGAGCACCGCGCGACGGCTGAAGGTCGCAACCGCCTGCTGTTGCGCGGCGCGCCGCGCCTGCGTGTCGTACGCAACGCGAAGCCGGCGCTCCGCGTCGCGAATCTCGCTGCGATCGACGTAGATTCCGATCGAGGCGATGACGATGCCGGCCTTGTCGCGCGCAGCGCTCGTCGACACTTCCACCGGAATGCGCGAGCCGCCGCGATGCACGCGCTCGGTTTTCAGATTGCGAACGCTGCCGCCGGACCAGACCGCATCGCGGATTTGCGCATGTTCCTCGGCACGCTCGGGAGGAATCAACGGGCTGATCTCGCCGACGACCTCCGCGGCGGTCCACCCGAATAATTGCTCGGCCGCGCGATTCCACGTGAGCACGCGGCGCTGGCGATCGAGGGCGATGATGGCGATCGGTGCGGTCTCGACGAGCGCGGCGAGGTGCTCGTTCGACACGGTGGTTTCCACGACTTCCGGCAGGACCTCAGAAGTAGCCGGGTGCGAGGTATTGGGAAGGATCGTCGCCACCCCCGCAGTTCGGCGACGCCGGCGGGAACTGTTCACAAGTGCGAAACGGATTACCCGTTCAGCGAGACTAGGGTACAGCAGCTTGGGATCGAGCAAGGACTCACTGCCTCCTCTATGGAGTGTCGCAACTGGAGGAGTAGATTACAGGAG
Organism: Thermoanaerobaculia bacterium; assembly: GCA_035544355.1. Taxonomy (GTDB): domain Bacteria; phylum Acidobacteriota; class Thermoanaerobaculia; order Gp7-AA8; family Gp7-AA8; genus DATKFO01. The sequence goes on along the minus strand of DATKFO010000643.1, from coordinate 6,267 downwards.
CAAGGATGGATGTCAGGGTAAATTCCTGTTTATCCCGCGGTTCGCGTTTACGCCCAATGCAAAATCTCCGCGATCTGTTGTCCCAGCGTCATCGGGTCGAACGGCTTCGCAATTACGCCTTCCACGCCGAGCTGCAGGTATTTCTGCTTGTCCGCCGATTGCACTTTCGCCGTGAGCAGGATGACCGGGATGCGGCGCGTCGCTTCTTCGTCCTGCAGGATGCGGAACGTGCTCGGGCCATCGAGGTCGGGCATCATCACGTCGAGCAGGATCGCGTCGGGTGATGCGCTCGCAGCTTTTTGCAGAGCTTCCCGTCCCGAAGCGGCGGTCAGGATCTCCCATTCATCGGTCAATTCCAGACACGCGCCTGCGACGTCGCGGATGTCTTCTTCGTCGTCGACGACGAGTACGCGTTTATGCGGCACCGGCAACCTCCTCATGATTCAGTCGGTGAAGGAGACGCACGACGTTCTGCTCGAACTGTTCGAGCGAGACGCGCGTCTTCGTTAAGAATTCCGTGGGTCCGAGGCGCAGGCGATCCTGATCGGAGACGCTGACCTCTTTCGCCGAGTAGACGAGCAGCGGAAGGCGCGACAGCGAGGGATGGCGTTTCATCCAGTCGACGACCGCGAAGCCGTCGAGCTCGGGGAGCACGACGTCGAGGATGGCCATGTCGGGCGTGCGTTGCGCGCACGCTTCGATCGCTTCGCGCCCGTTCGGTGCGTGAATCGTCGTGATGCCGTGCGCCTGCAGCGCGGTGGCGATCACGCCGGCGAGATCGAGATCGTCTTCGACGAGCAGCACGACGGATTGCGCACACGACACGAATTCGTCTTTCATGCGATCGACGGCGAGACGCTCGCTGATGTCGCGGAACGTCACGACCACGCCGCTGCTCACGCCTGCGTCGTCGAGGATCGCGTTCGCGGTGTACTCGACGGGAATCGAGCGGCCGTCGCGCTCGAGGTAGACGACCGGCTTCGCGGCGCGATCGGTGAGCGGCGCAAATTCGGGAATGGTGCGGCCGATGAGCGCACTCGGCATCGCGCCGAGCATCTTCGCGCCCGATGGATTGATCAGCGTGACGACGCCGCGCGCGTCGAGGCTCAGGATTCCTTCGCCTGCCGCGTCGAGGATCATCTGATTGTGGCGGCTCACGTCGTCGTCGCGGCGCTGGACTTCCGCGAGCATTTCGTTGAAGCCGTCGATGAGCGAGCCGATCTCGTCGTGCGCGGAATGCGCAGGCGCGCGCAACGCGTAGTTCTTGTGGCTGCGCACGCGGCCCATGAGGCCCGCGAGCTGCACGATCGGCGTCGAGATCACGCGCTGCAGACGATTGGCGACGATGAACGCGACCGACAGCGAGAGGACCAGGATGGCGAGCACGCCCGCGGCATAGTTGCGCAATCGCGCCGTGATCTCACGCAGGTCCGAGCCGACGGCGATCCGTCCGACGACCTCGCCGTCGAAGACGATCGGACGCTCGATGTGCACTCTGATGGTGTTGAAGTCGCCGCCGAGGGCGCGGTAGCTCGCGAAGGGACGTCCGTCCTTTGCATAGATGACGGCGGTGACGATGGACGGGTCGCCGTGCAGAGCGCCGAGAACGTCCTTCGCCGTTTGCACGTCGCGGAAAACAAGGGGAGTGCTGACGTTCTCGCCCATGATGCCGGCGAGCGTGGTGAGATCGCTCTCGATCGAGCGGCGCATCCCGATCAAATCGACGGTGACGAATGCCGCGCACGCGAGGATCACGGCGATGGTGCTGGCGAGCATCACGATCGCGCGCAGCTTGGATTTGATCGACACGCAGGTCTCCTTCACCCCGTAAGTCGCAGTCAGACCTGTCTGAAATACAACGCGTCTGTATTTTTCGGATCTCGCCAGCGGACCCATGGACGGAGGAAGTCGAATGACCAACGTTCAGGCCGCCGTCGAGAAACAGATCGCCGCGTTGCGGCAGCGCTTCGTCGCGAAATTGCCCGAGCGCATCGCGGCGATCACCACGGCCTTGGAAGACGGGAGCGAGCTGCGCGAGATTCAGCGCCTGTTTCACTCGCTCGCCGGCACGGCGGCCACGTACAAATTGGAGGAAGTTGCCGCGGTTGCGTGGGAGGGGGAGGACGAGTGCGTCGAGGAGAAGCGGGACGGATTGCGCGCGATTGTGGAGCGATTGCGCGGGATCGCCACGCCTCAACCGGCCTCCGTCCTCTCCCTCTCCGCTGGCGCCGGCGAACGAAGCAATTTGATCCCGGGCGGGCGATCGGTGCTCATTGCCTCCGCAGACCTTTCCGCCGAACTGCTTCGCCGCCGCGTCGCGAGTGAAGGTTTCCACGTCATCGTCGTCACCGCACTCACCGCCGCCCGCGAGGCATTCGCGCAGCGAATCTCCGCGATTGTCATCGCCTCGGTCGACCTTGCCTCCGACGTGATCACCGCACTCCGCGAATCGCGCGGTGGCGCTTCGGCAGTCGCCTTCGTCCTCGGCACGCCGCGCACGTTCGTCGAGCGCATCCGCATGCTGCACTGCGGCGCCGACGGAGCATTTGCCGACAGCAATGACATCGACGCGATCGTGCAGACGATCTGCGCCGCGCAAACCACACCATCCGTCTCGTGCCCGCGCATTCTCTGCGTCGACGACGATCCGGAGTACGTCGCCTGGGTCCGCGCGGTCCTCGGCGGCGCGGGCTACGAATTTCTTGCGCTGAACGATCCCGTGCACTTCGAAGGAACACTCGCGGCGTTTCAGCCCGATCTTCTCCTGCTCGATATCGTGCTGCCCGATGTTAGCCGCGCCGATGCCGCGTTGTACGCGGCGAAAGAAAACGGACGCGCCCGCGTGCAGGCCGCCGCATGACCCGGAGGAATCCCAACGTGAAGGCAGCCACCTACGCACACACACTCGACGGCACGCTGATGCATGTCAGCGAAACGCTCGCCGCCGCCCTCGGCAAGCAGCCGCAAGAACTGATCGGAACGAATCTCCTAGACCTTCTCGACACACCGTCGATGTTCTCGTTCGATCGGTACATCGAAGAGCTCGAAGGGATCGGCATCGCGACCGGCAAGACCGGCATGATGGCGGCCGACGGCACGCGCCGCGTGTGGCTGTTCACGAGCGTGATCACGAACGATCCGCTGATGATCGTGCGCGGATCGATTCGCGACATCACCGCATCGGAAGAAGAAGTCAGCGCGCTGCGCCAAACCGAAGAAGAGTTCCGCGCCATCGTCGAGAGCGCGTCGGACGTCATCGCCGTGCTCTCGCACGACGGCGTGATCCGCTACGCGAACGGCGCGTTCCCGCGAAGTCTCGGGCACGAAGTCGCCGATCTGCAGGGCACGACGCTCATCTCGCTCGTCCATCCCGAAGATCGCCGCTACGCGTACGACTGGTTCCATCGCCGCGTGAAAGACGAGCCGGAGACCGGCGGTCTGCACGCGCGTCTGCGCCATCGCGACGGCAGGTGGCGCTCGTTCGAGATCGTCGGCAACGCGATGCAAGAAAGCGGCTCGCTCGTGCTGCACGCGCGCGACATCACGCAGCGCCTGCTGCTCGAAACACAACTCGAGCAAGCGAACCGCCTCTCGAGCCTCGGGCGCCTCGCAGCCACCGTCGCGCACGAATTCAACAACGTGCTGATGGGCATCCAGCCGTTCGCCGATCTCTTGCAGCGCGCCGATGCCTCGCCGATCACTGTCGCGAAGTGCTCGCAGCACATCAGCAACTCCGTGCGCCGCGGCAAGCAGGTCGCACTCGATATCCTGCGATTCACGCAGCCCGCGGAGCCCGCGATTCGTTCTCTCTCACTCTCGGAATGGTGGGACCATTGCGCGCCGGAGCTCGAAGGACTCCTCGGCAATCACATCCGCTTCGTCGTCGATATCCCCGAATCGCTCACGATCCTCGCGGACAGCGGACAGCTCGCGCAGGTGCTCACGAATCTCGTGTCGAACGCGCGCGATGCGATGCCGAAAGGCGGCACGCTGACCGTGAAGGCGCGGCGCGATGCGACGAGCGCGAAGAACGAATCATTCGTGCACATCTCGGTGAGCGACACCGGCACCGGCATCTCGCCCGACATCGTGCGCCGCATCTTCGATCCGCTCTTCACGACAAAACAAAACGGCGGCACGGGCCTCGGACTCGCAGTCGCGCATCAGGTCGCGCGCCGGCACGGCGGCTACCTCACCGTCGAGTCGGAGCTCGGCAAGGGCAGTACGTTTCATCTCTATCTGCCGATGGCACTCGACGGGACGCTGACCGAGCCTGCAGCGGATCCTGCGGCTCGCGAGACGCGCTTCCGCACGAAGCGCGTGATCTTCGTCGAAGACGAAAAGCCGATCGCCGAAGGCGTGACGCGCCTCTTGTCCGACGCCGGCATCGAAGTGCACGCAGTCGGAACGGGATCGGAAGGGGAGGCCGCAGTCGAGCGCATGCACCCCGATCTCGTGATCCTCGACATCGGATTGCCCGACGCCGACGGCATTGACGTCGGTCATCGCATCCGCAGCGCGCATCCGCTGCTGCCGCTGATCTTCGCGACCGGCCACGGCGATCCGCGCATCTTCGCGAGCCGGTTCACCGATCGCAGGACGAAGTTCCTGCAGAAGCCGTTCGAGATCGACATGCTGCTCGACACGATCATCGAGCTCGAGCACGGAGACGTCGCATGAAGCAACGCGCTCTCATCGTCGATGACGACTACGACATCCGCGAACTGTTGCGCGTCCTGCTCGAGGCGATCGATCTCGACGTCTCGACGTGCGGCGACGGCATGGACGCGATGCAGCTCGACACGTCGCAGTACGACGTGATCCTGCTCGATCTCAACATGCCGGTCTTCGACGGCGAACGCCTCGTCGACTACTGGACGATGACCGATCCGCTCGTGCTGCAGCGCGTGATCGTGCTCAGCGCGTACTGGCGCCACACGAAGGGAAAGAAATTGCCGACGTTCGCGACGCTCGCGAAGCCGTTCGATCACGAAGAGCTGCTGCGCGTCGTCGCGGAGTGCATCGCAGAACCCGAAGAGGAGAAGTGTGCGTGTCAATCGGACGAGTAGGTGTGTTTGCGAGCGCGCGTTCTGGGAGCATGGATCGTCTTGCGCCATCCACCCGTCCGTAACGCCAGCGGTTGACTTCGTCGTGAACGGGTGACCGGAAACTGGACGGAGTCCCAAACTGGTCGTTTCGGTCTAACCCATTCCCCAAGAACACGTTAGCTCGATTTCGCTCGTGGCAGCGATCTTGGTCTATCTCCCCCGCGGGAGAACGCTATGAACCGAGTGCTGGTCGTTGATGACGAAGAGTTGATCGTTGACGGGTTGACGATGTTGTTCGAGGCCGAGTCGCTGGAGAGCGCCGGCGCGAATGACCGGCAGTCGGCCGCGGCGATGGTGGCGCGGACGTTCTATCCGGTGATCATCGCCGATCTGCGCCTGCACACGACGGAGGATGGTCTCGATCTGCTCGACGACATCCGCCGCATCAGCCCGACCTCGCGCGTGGTGACGCTCAGCGCGTACGCGACGCCGGAGATGCAGAAAGAAGTGCTGCGCCGCGGCGTCGTCGCGATCGTGCAGAAGCCCGCATCGGGCGCCGACCTCGTCGCGATCGTGCAGGAACTGCTCGCCGAGATCGAGCGCGAAGCCGATCAGCTCAAAGACGGCGAAGGCCTCGAAACGCTCTACGCCGGCGCACGCCGCGTCCTGCACGGCATCGCCCTCAAGCGCTACGGCCTCTCCCCCGACGAAGCCGAAGACGTCGTGCAGGAAGCCTGGCTGCTGTTCCTCGAAAAACGCCACGGCATCCGCTCCGCCCGCTCCTGGCTCGCCGGCACCGTCGCGAACTTGTGCAAACGCCAAGTCGGCCGCAACCGCATTGACCGCGAGCTGACCATCGACGATGTCTTCGACGAACTCATCGAAGAACGCGAGCTCGACCGCGAATCCGTCATCGCCGTCCGCCAGGCATTAGGACAAGTCGACGACCGCTGCCGCCTGCTCTGCACACTCATCGCAGTCGAAGGCCGTTCTTACGACGAAGTCAGCGCAGCGACGGGACTGCCCCTCGGATCGATCGGCCCACTCTACATTCGCGCCAAGCAGAAACTGCGCAACGTGCTGTCGAATTGAGCGTGTCGAAATCGACGAGTGCGCTGGATCCGAAACCGTGTGGCACAGACACTCTTGTCTGTGCGCCCCGCGCGGAATGAGCCGATCGCTCCGGCCTCCCGAGTGGCGCACAGACAGGAGTGTCTGT
>DATKFO010000642.1:0-3414 GCA_035544355.1 Thermoanaerobaculia bacterium | reverse complement strand
TCACACGCGCCACTTCTTCATCGAAGAACTGAACGATGTGGGACCGATCACACACCTTCGTCTCAACGTCTACCCGGATGGAGGCGTTTCCCGGCTTCGGGTCCACGCACGCGCGACCGACGAAGGCATCGGCAACGCCGCCGCGCGCTACCTCGACACGCGCATCGATCCGACTGCGGATCTACGGAAATGCTGCGGATCGACTGCGTGGGTGCAGAAAATGCGCGAGCGCAGACCGTTCGGATCGTGGAGCGCGCTCGCATCGGCGGCCGATGAAATCTGGTGGAGCCTCGATCGCGAGGCATGGCTCGAAGCATTCGCCGCGCATCCGCGCATCGGCGAGCGCAAAGCCGCATCGCGATGGGCGTCCCAAGAACAGTCGGGCGCGACGAGCGTTTCCGCGGACGAGCTCGCGGAAGCGAATCGCACGTACGAAGAAAAATTCGGCCACATCTACATCGTCTGCGCGACGGGCCGCAGCGGCGAAGAAATGCTCGCGCTCGCGCGGCAGCGATTGTCGAACGCGCCCGATGACGAGCTGCGCATCGCCGCGGAAGAGCAGAGAAAAATCACGTTGCTGCGCTTGCGGAAACTTGTGTCATGAGCGGAATCACCACACACATTCTCGACATCGCCCGCGGCCGCCCCGCCGCCGGCATCGCCGTCACCCTCGAAATCCGCGACGGCGTTGCATGGAAGACCATCGGCGGAGGCACAACCGACGCAGACGGCCGCTGCCGCACGCTCACGCCGTCAAACATCGCGCCCGGCACGTACCGCATCACGTTCGACGTCGCGACCTACAACACCGACGGCTTCTTCCCGCACGTCGCGATCGAATTCCACGTCCGCGACGCCGCGCAGCACTACCACGTGCCGCTGCTGCTCTCGCCGTTCGGGTATTCGACGTATCGGGGGAGTTAATCGGTTGTCGGTGATCAGTGACCGGGGTGGTGCGCCGCACAGATCACCGATCACCGATCACTTCTTCTCCCGCCGCCCCCGCATGATCTTCACAAACGACCGGCTGCGCAGCTCGTCGAGTGTGAGTCCCGTCGCGAGCGCGTCCTCTTCCGTGATCGCGCCGCAGTTGAGCGCGCGGAGGAAGTAGTTGAGCAGGCCCTGTCCCGTCGCCGCGTCGTCGAACACGTCGCCGACGAGCGTCGCTTGTCCCGCTTTCTTGATGAAGTTGCTGAGGCGCTCCGTCGCGGCTTCGAGTCCTTCGATGAAGAAGGCGTAGACCGCGGCGTAGCGCGTCGGGAGTTGTGCAGGATTGAGATCCCAGCCCTGGTAGTACGCGTTGATCAGCGAGTTGCGGATGTGATCAACGTGCAGGCGCCACGCGCGATGGATGATGGTGCGCGCTTCTTCGCGCGAGACGTCCTTCGGCGCGATCGGCATGATGTTCGTCGCGCCGTCGGAGAGCCAGAGGCCCGTGCCGGCGTACGCGACCTGCATCATGTGGCGCGCGAAATCGCACATCGGGTGATCCATCCGCTGATGCGCGGCGGTGATGTTGCAGCTCGCCGTGTAGTCGTACGTGCCGAAATGCGCGGCGACGGCGCGGCCGCGCGCGGCTTCGAGGAACAGCGGCAGATTCGACACGCCGCGCTCACTGAGGATCGACTGCGTCGTCTCGATCATGAACTCGAACTTCATCGAGCCCGCGGCGAGTCCGAGCTTCGGCTCCAGCACGTCGTAGAGATCGGCGAGCATCGTCACCTGCTCGGGCAACTGAATCTTCGGCAACGTGACGACGAACCACGGCGGCAACTTGCCGGCGGCTTCGACGAGCGTCGTCAGAAAGATGTCGAGCGTGCGCACGGAGCGGCGCATCAACTCGTTCGTGAACGGCTTGATGCGAATGCCGATGAACGGCGGCAGCGTGCCCGCAGCCATCCCCGCCGCAACTTCGCGCGCGGCTGCGGCGGCGTGTCCGTCTTCTTCGTCATCGGGACGATTGCCGTAGCCGTCTTCGAAATCGATGCGGAAGTCTTCGACCGGCTCGCGCTTCAGTTTCTCGAGCACGCGCGCGTACACCGTTTCGGCGAGCGACGCGTTGCCGATGCCGATTGCGCCGGCGAGCGTCGCCGCGTCGGGCGCGAAGTCGGCGAGCGCGCGCAGTGCGAGTGCGCCGAGCTTCTGCGTCGTATCGGATTTGAAGAGATGCGCGCCGCCGTACACCGTGTGCACCGGCTGCCGCGCGCCCGACTCGCCGGGAAATCGCTTCGTGAACGGGATCAGCGCTTGTTCGAGCGCGGCGCTGGCGCGTTGGAAATCGTCGTGGGTCAGTGTCGTCGTCATCGTTTCAGTGCTCGCGAATGATCTTCGCCGCGCCCCAGCCCACCAGCACGAGGCCCGCGAGGATCAACCAGTTGTATTCGTGTCCGTACGTCGCGACGGGGAAGTGATTGCTCAGCATGATGAACACGACCGGCATGATCATGAACGTGTTCTGCTTCGAGCGCTGCTTCGCGATGTCGGCGAGCCGCATGTCGGGCTCTTTCCCTTCCTTCGCCGCGGCGATGAGCGCGCGTTGCGCGGGCAGGATGCGCACCCAGACATTCGCGGCCATCAGCGTGCCGAGCATCGCGCCGACCTGGAAGTACGCGGCGCGCGCGGCGAACACGCGCGTGACTCCGTAGATCAATCCGACGAGCAACACGTATGAGATCACCGTCCCGACGACTTCGTTGCGCCCGACGGGCGAGACCCAGAGGAGGTCGTAGACGATCCAGCCGACGATGATGAGGCCGACGCTGATCGCGATCGCGACGTTCGGATCGAGCTTGCGGATCGAGTCATCGACCATCAATCCGCCGGTGTAGTAGACGAGAATCAGCAGCAGGAATCCGCTGAGAAACGTGAGCGCCGCTTCCCACTTGAACCAATGCAGCGTCTTCGGCAGCAGCTTCGGCGTTTTCTGCTTGTCGACGATGTAGAAGCCGCCGCTGTGCACCATCCACACCTGCCCCTCGCGGTTGAGCGTGTGATCGAGCCAGGTGAAGAAATAGGTCTGCCCGATCCACATGATTCCCGCGAACACATGGAACCAGCGGAGGGCGAGATTCAGCCACTCGCGAATGAGGTAGTTCACGGCGAAGGTCCTTTCGACGAAGTGGGCGGAATATAGCGGAAAGTCTGATTACGCGCGCGGGCGTGATGTGGAGTGCGGCGGCCATGCAGACCGTCTCAAAACCTGCGGCGACCGGATGAATGTGACGCTGGTACGTGCGATCCGTGGAGCGCCGCCGTCTCGGCGGCTGGCCCGGCGGCGTCCTCGCCGCCGGCACGCGAGCGCAGGCGAGACGCCCGCGGCGGGCCAGCCGGCGGGACGCCGGCGTTCCGCGAAGCCCCCGCGACCCCGCTACCCGACCACGCCACCCAAAGCGGCGGCATGGCCGCCGCACTCCA
>DATKFO010000641.1:0-6319 GCA_035544355.1 Thermoanaerobaculia bacterium | reverse complement strand
GCCGGTCCGCGCATCGAGCGGAACTTCAGCATCCCGTACGGTTCACCGTCGCGGCCCATGCGCTGCTGGCGGATGAGAATCGGGCCGCGATCGTCGAGCCAGATCGCGATCGCGGCGAAGATCCAGATCGGTGAGGTGAGCGTGATCAGCGAGAGGCTGCCGAGGATGTCGAGGCCGCGCTTCACGCTGGCGTTGATTCCGTAACCGCAGCTGACCGCGACTTCGACGAGCGGCTGATCGCCGATCCAGCCGAGCATCGAGGATGCGAGCAGCGCGTCGGCGTGCGAGGCGAGCATCAGAAATCCGCGCGGACCGCGAATGCGCAGCAATTCGAGGCGCAAGCGCGCGTCGGTGTCGGGCGAGACGAGAATCATTTCTTCCGACTCGCGCAGTCGCGTGCGCAACGCGGGGTCCGCGAGGTCGTCGAGGTTCGGGCGGATCTCTTCGATGATGCGGATGCGGCGATCGCCGACGAAGCGCAATCCGCGATGGGCTTCTTCGACGTCGTGCGGCTCGCCGATGAGGGTCGTTTCGCGCGGACGGATCGGCGCGAGTAGCTGCAGGATGCGCCGCCACAATTGCAGCGCGATCGCTTCGAGCAGCGGCACGGCGATGAGGACGGTGCGCGGCAGCGGGCGTACGAGCACGGTGCTGCCGATTGCGACGAGCGCGGCCTGAATGACGAGCGCGGTGACGGTCGACGGCCGCGTCCGCGGCGTGACGCGGTCGTGGTAGAAGCCGCTCAGCGCGAGCGCCGCGACGAGCGAGACCGCGAAGAGTGTGACGATCGGCGGATCGAGCACGAACTTTTGCGGCGGCAGCAGCGACTGCGTGAACGCGAAGTTGACGTTGCGGCGCAGCAACACGATCGCGAAGAGCGCGCCCCAGCCGATCAGGAAATCGCCGGCGACCAGCGTGACGATGCGGAGCGCGCGCTCCTTCGAGCTCGGACGAATCACGCCGCCGCCTCCCGCCCATGCACGAGCGCGGCGAGGCGATCGAGCGTTTCCTGCCGCGCATAGCGCGTTGCGACGACGTTGCGCAATGCGCTCGCCATCGATGCGCGTCGCGACTCGTCGTTGATCGCGGTGATCGCCGCGTTTGTGATCGCGTCAGTGTCGTTCGCGATGAGTGCGTGCGCGGCGAGCGGATCGAATCCGCGCATCGCCGCTTTCGTTGCGACGATCGCGCATCCGGCTTCCGCCGCTTCGAGCACTTTGTTCGATTGTCCCGATCCGTAGCGAACAGGAAACAGCGCGATCTTCACGTCGCGCGCGAATGTTGCGATGTCGTCGACCGGTGATTGCACGACGATGCCGTCGCGTCCGTGTGCCACGCGAATGCTCGCTGGCGCATCGGCGCCTGCGATCACGAGCGTTGCGTTCGGAAGTTGCGCGCGGATCGCGGGCCAAATTTCGTCGATGAGCCACGACGCCGCGTCTTCGTTTGCAAAGTAAGCGAGGCGTCCCCAGAAACCGAAATCGAACGAGCGCGGTGCGTTCATGAGTGGCGCGATGACGACACCGTTCGAGATCGCGACCGCGCCGAGCTCCGCCGAGTCTTCGCTGCTCACCACGACAACGCGATCGTAAACGCGCGCGGCATCTTCTTCCGCGCGCGCAACGCGACGCTCTTCCGCGCGCCAGAACCAGCGCGTGAGCGGCGACGCTTCGCACGAGCGCTCGCCCATGTTGCGGCGCAGCGAATCGATCGCGTCGAGCACGCGCATACCGGGCGGCAGAAACTCGCGCACCCACGGATCGAGTCGCGAGAGCAGCACGATCGTCGCACCGAATTCGCCGGCGTCGTTGCGTGCGTGCGCGATGGCATCGGACCAGTCGTACGACGCCGCGAGCAGCGCGTGCACGGGCGCGCCGCCGATCACGCGAATCGTGCCGGCGACGCCGTGCGCGCGCGACGGTGCAGCGGGATGAAAACGAAATCGCGGCGCGTCCGGCGGAACGTCGCCGTCAGGCGCAACGAGCGCGACGTTCGCGCTCTTCTCGAGTGCCGAAAGCCAGATCGTCGCGCGCAGCCGGTCGCCGGTGAACGGCGGCCAGGGAAATCGCGATGAGAGAAGCAACACATTCATGGAGAAACGGACGGCCCGCGGGAAGCATACGTTGATTACGGCCGCGTGATTCCCTTCCCCTGAACGATCTCATATCGCCGGTCCGCCGCGATGTCAGCGAACGTCTCACGCTCGCCGTTCGGCCAGATCACGGTGACGTTCGCTTTCTTGTCTGCGCCGAGGCCGAAGTGCTGCTCTTTCGGGTGCACGGAGAGATAGCCGATCGTGCTGAACACTTCGCGCCACAAGCCCTTCTGCGATTTCGTGTCGACGAGAATGCGCGCGCCGATCGCGTCGCGCGAGACGTTCTTCGACGGATCGCCAGTGAGCTTGATCTTGAGCCAGTGATTGCCGAGGGACTCGCTGTTGTTGCGATAGAACTCGGCAGGCGTATTGAAGTTGTTGAGCACCATGTCGAGATCGCCGTCGTCGTCGGAATCGAGATACGCGACGCTGCGCGAGTTGCCGTAGCGATTCGCGCCGCTCTTCTTCGACTCTTCATTCAATTTCCCGCCCGAATTCACGAAGAACACGCTCTCCTCGGCATCCGCGACCGGCATGATGATGTCGCGCTGCGCGCCGGTGGAATCGGTGAAGTACGGATTCACGCTCGAGTACACGGCGTACTCATTCATGCCGTTGACGACGTAGAGATCGTCGTCGCCGTCGTTGTCGAAATCGAAGAAGTCGGCGTCCCACGACCAGCCGGTCGACGACTTGCCGCGGCCGATCGCGCCCGACTGCTCCCACTGCGCGAGCTTGCCGCTCTGCGTGACCGACGCGAAGAGATCGTTCGCTTCGACGACGCGCATGTTCGCGAGCTTCTTCGGATCAAACTTCATGCGCATGTTCGCGGACGGCAGCACGTACTTCTCGTCTTTGTTCATCGTGACGACGTTCGAGATGTAGACGTCGGGATAACCGTCGCGATTGAGGTCGGTGATGCCGACGTTCATCGTGTAGCTCGGCTTGTCGGTGCCGTACTTCGCAGACACATCCTCGAACTTTCCGCCGCCGAGGTTGCGGTACCACGCGTTCACGCCGAAGTCGTTGCCGCAGATCAGATCTTCGCGGCCGTCCTCGTCGAAATCGACGTGACCGACGGACTGCGCCCAGCCGGGATTCTCGACGCCGCTGCCTGCGCTGACGTCTTCGAACACGAAGTGGCCTTTGTTGCGGAACAGCTTGTCGGGCAGCGCGTTCGTGTTGCGGCGGGAAAGTGTCGGCAGCTCGCCGTGGATGTAGTCGCCGAAGTAGCCCAAATAGAGATCCAGCAGACCGTCGTTGTCGAAATCGAGCGCGGTCGCGGGGCCGCCGACGAGTCCTTTGCCGCCGAGGTTCGTTTTCGCGGTGACGTCTTCGAACGTGCCGTTGCCTTTGTTGCGGTAGAGCCGATGCGCGTCGTCGACGTACGTGATCAGGATGTCCTGCCACCCATCGTTGTCGAAGTCCGCGATGATCGGCTGGCGCGGCTCGCCGTACGTGCCGTTCTCGCGTTTCCACACGAGTCCCGCGGATTCGGTGACGTCGCGGAACGCGCCTTTGTCGTTGAGATAGAGCGCGTTGCCGGCGCCGCTGAGAATCAGGATGTCGTCATCGCCGTCGTTGTCGATGTCTTCGGCTGCGACGCCCGCGCCGCCGAATGCCGGCGGCACCGCGAGCTTCGCGGTCTCGCCGTCTTTCGTCACGTAGCTGCGGATCATGCGCGCGAGCCAGTCGGCCTGGCGATGCTCGAACTTGATGCCGGCGCTCGTGGTGACGTCGGTGAAGTACGTGCCCTTCGATTCGGGCGTTTTTGTTTTCGCCGAAACGACGCGATCGATGTCATCGCTGCGCGCGGGCATCTTCGCGTTCTTGTCGAGCAGCGTCTGGATTTTCTTCAGCGCGTTCTCGAGCTGCGCGGTGTTGAGGTACTGCGAATTTTCCGCTTCGGCGAACTGCCCGGCGACGCGCAGCACGAGCACGCCGAATTGCGCGGCGCCTTCGACGATCAGCTCCGCCGCGAACGGGTCGGGCTCGAGTGTGCCTTTGTAATTCGGGTCCTTCAACGCCTCGTCGATGTAGAGCCAGTGCACGCCGGGATCGCGGAACGCGTCGAGGTCATATGCCTCGATGACGACCCGCTCGTTCTTCGGCAGGCGCGGAAAGTAGATGACGTCTTCGTATGCGTTGAGCTCGTGCGGCTCGAAGTCCTGCAACGCTTTGTGCACGTCTTCGACGCGAATGAGATCGTGCTTCGCTTTCACCGCATGTTTGTCGGCGGCGAGCATGACGTCGCTCGTCCAAGCGATCATCACCTCGGTGAACTGGTCTTTGAATTTCTTTCCCTCTTCGGGATCGGTGGGCCAGCCGTGCCGCGCGAAGTAGACCTGCATGTTGCGCAGGAACACCGGCATCGAGATGTCGTTGTATTTCGAGTACGCCTCGAGTTTTTCCTGCACGATCGCGCGGATCGTCGCGAACTTCTCGCCGCCGGCCGCCTTCCTGGCTGTTTTCGCAACCGGCGCTTTCACATCGGCGATCCCATTCCACGCGTTGCGAATCAGCTCCGCATTGATCTTGTCGCGATTCCCCTTGCGCGCGTCGCGATCCGCATGCTGCAACGCGGCGAGGCTGACGAGATCGATCGCCTCCTTCATCAACTGCACCGATGCGTTGTCGAGCGGCAACAGATTCGCGTTCGCGTCGAGCAGCGCGTCCTGTTGCACCGCGAGAATCGCGCGCAGCGCGTAGGCGATGCTGCCGTACTGCCGCTTGTCGCGCGCGGTGATCACGATGTTCTCGCGCACCGTCCAGTCGCTGCCTTCCTTTCCGCTGTACGGCGCGAATCTTTGCAGCACGGGCCGCAGCGAATCGGGATCGACCTGCGTCTTGCCCGCCGCGCGCGCCGCAGCCGACGCCTCTTCCCACGCCGCGCGGATGAACTTCTTCTGCAGCGCGATCTTCTCGAAACGCGCTTCCGCTTCGAGCGGCGTGCCGTACATGAAATCTTCGAGGCGGCTCGCGGTCGCATAGCACTTCGGATCGCGCACCGATTCGAGCTTGCCGATCTCGTCGATGATGACGGGTGTGGAGGTCGGAGTTTCCTGAGCGACAGCTGTCGCCGCAATGAAGAGCAGGATGGCGGGAATCATGGTCGGGCGAGTTTACTCTTCCCTCCGAATATTGACGCTCCCTGACCGGTTCACTAGACTCGCTCTCCCGCCGCTGAATGGGCAATGGGGCGACGTAGCCAAGTGGTAAGGCAGAGGTCTGCAAAACCTTTATCCGCCGGTTCGATTCCGGCCGTCGCCTCCATTCAAACTCCTCGAAACTTTCACTTTGCCGCCACCGTCGAGTCGCACGGCTGGTATCGCCTCGCGCCGTTTCGCTGGGCGGACGGCGTGCTGCGACGCACGGAGTTTCTGAACGGCAACATCGTCGAGCTCGCGATCACGCATCGCAAAGACGCGCTACGCATCGTGGGTGCGCCCGACTCGCCGGAGCTGCGTGCACGGATGACGCGCATGTTCCAGCTCAACGTTGACACGGCCGAGTTCGTCGCGCTCACGCGCAACTCGCCGCCGCACGAGTGGGTCGAGCGCGAGGGCTTCGGCCGCCTCCTTTGCGGCAGCACGTTGTGGGAAGACGCGGTGAAGATCATCGCGACGACGAACACGATGTGGTCGCAAACCGTGCGCATGGTCGAGCTGCTCGTGCAGAAGTGCGGACGCAGCGGCGCGTTTCCCGAACCGAGCGACGTCGCGCGCTTCACCGTCGACGAGCTGCAGCGCGACTGCCGCCTCGGCTATCGCGCGAAGTCGATCCACGCGCTCGCGACGTTCGACCTCACGCGCGTGTCCCTTTCGGGACATTCGACCGAAGAGCAATTCAAGAGCTATCGATCGCTGCCGGGAATCGGTCCGTACGGCGCGGCGCATCTGCTCGCGATGGATGGTCGTCACGACTTCATCGCCGTCGACACGGAGTTCCGGCGCTTCGTGCGCGAGCACTATCACCGCGGCAGCAAGCGCGTCAGCGACGCGACGATGCTGCGGCGATACGCGAAATGGGGAAAGTGGAAGTACCTAGCGTACTGGGCTGAGCTGTGGGGAGAGGGCAAGTAGTGTACGCCTGTGCCGCGGAATCTGAAATATTGACCGCGAGGGTGCCGTTTGGAACAATACTTCTGTGGGCTGTAAACCTAAGCAGCTGACTTTTCAATAGTTTACGTCCACAGTGAGGTCACTCGTGGACGACAGAATCAAA
>DATKFO010000640.1:0-10990 GCA_035544355.1 Thermoanaerobaculia bacterium | reverse complement strand
TGGGCAGAGGTTTGATTCTCTGCCTACTGCCCACTGCTCACTGCCCACCGGTTACAATGCGCCGCCTTGTTGACCAATACCGCCATCCAGCCGGCGGGGCGCAGTGCGCTTCTCGGCTTTTCCGACATCGTCAAGATCCGTAATCGCGTGCTCGACATGCGCGCGCGCGGCATGCGCGTGCTGCAGCTCGAGGGCGGCGAGCCATTCATGACGACGCCTGAGTTCATCAAGGCCGCGATGAAGGCGGCGCTCGATGCGAATCACACGCGTTACGCGCCGTCATCGGGCATCCCGCAGTTGCTCGAAGCGATTCGCACCAAGCTCGAGATGCGCAATCACATCGACGTCACGCCCGACAAACTGATCGTGACGTCGGGCGGCGCGCACGGACTCTTCTGTGCGTTTCAGGCGAGCGTGAATCCCGGCGATGAAGTGCTGTTCTTCGCGCCGTACTGGACGCCGATCCACGATCAGGTGCGTTTCGCCGGCGGCGTGCCGGTGCACATTCCGTGGGACGACGTGCGCGGCCGCGACGACATCGACGACATCGTGCGCAGCCGCATCACCGATCGCGCGCGCGTGATCTACGTCAACACGCCCGCGAATCCATCGGGTGACATGCTCACGCGCACGCAGCTCGAAGCGATCGCGCGCGCGGCGACCGATCACAACCTCATCGTCATCTCCGACGAAGCGTACGAAGACCTCGTGTGGGATGGCGAACATGTTTCGATCGCGTCGATGCCCGGCATGTTCGAACGCACGATCAGCGTGTTCACGCTGAGCAAGACGTTCGCGATGACCGGCTGGCGCATCGGCTATCTTGTCGCCGACACGCCGATCATGGAGTTCGTGCGCAAGCTCGTGCTCAACACGACGAACGGCGTTTCGACACCGACGCAATACGCCGCGGCCGCCGGCATCCGCCACAGCCGCGAATGGTTCGCCGAACATCGCGACGGCTATCGCAAGCGCCGCGAGCTGCTCGTCGGCGGTCTGCGCGATGCAGGATTCCTCTGCCACACCCCGCCGGGCGCGTTCTACGCATTCCCCGACGTGCGCGAAATCCTCGGCGACAACTCATGGCAAGCGATGGAAACGCTGCTCGAGCGCACGTCGATCGCGTCGGTGCCCGGCGTCGTGTTCGGCCCCGAAGGCGAAGGACATCTGCGCATGTCGTTCTCGCAATCGATCGAAGTGATCGAAGAAGCGGTCGAGGCGCTGAAACGATTGTGATCGGTTGTCCGTGATCAGTGATCGAGGCAGCGTCCATCCCCAACGCACTGCATCGATCACTGATCACCGATCACCGACCACTCGGAGCCGACAGTGTCAGAACACGAAGAGATCCCAGAATCCGAACTCATCCGCATCCGCCGCGAGAAGCTCGATCGCATCATCGCCCTCGGCTACGACGCATTCCCGACGAAAGCGAACGTCGACACGACGATCGAAGAGATCGTCGCAAAGTACGGCGACCAATCCGCGCAGGAGCTCGAAGCGAATCCGGTTCGCGTGAAGATCGCGGGCCGCATCATGACCGTCCGCGAGTTCGGTAAGACGTCGTTTCTCGTGTTGTCCGAGCGCACCGCGCGCATTCAGCTGTACTGCCGCAAAGACACGCTGTCCGAGCGCGAGTGGGAGCTGTACAAGAACCTCGACGCCGGCGATTGGATCTCCGCGGAAGGCGTCGTCTTCCGCACGAAGACGAACGAGCTCTCCGTCAAAGCGGCGCACATCGATTTCCTCGTGAAGGCGCTGCGCCCGCTGCCGAGCAAATGGCACGGGCTCACCGATCTCGAACAGCGCTATCGCCAGCGCTACGTCGATCTCATCGTCAACGACGACGTGAAGACGACGTTCATCACGCGCGCGAACATCGTTGCATACATCCGGCGCTGGTTCGATTCGCACGGCTTCATCGAAGTCGAGACGCCGATGATGCAGACGATCGCGGGCGGCGCCGCCGCGCGCCCGTTCATCACGCATCACAACGCGCTCGATCTCGATCTCTTCATGCGCATCGCGCCGGAGCTGTTTCTCAAGCGCCTGATCGTCGGCGGCCTCGGCCGCGTGTACGAGATCAATCGCAACTTCCGCAACGAAGGCATCTCCGTGCGCCACAACCCCGAGTTCACGATGCTCGAGTTCTATCAGGCGTACGCGGACTACGAAGTGCTGATCGATGAGACGGAAGACTTGCTGTCGGGACTCGTGCACGAAGTGAAGAGTACGGACACGCTGACATATCGCGAGCAGGAGATCAGCTTCAAGCGTCCGTTCGCGCGCTTCTCGATGAAGCAAGCGATCGCGCATTTCTCGAACGGCAAGATCGACGCGGCCGATCTCGATTCACGAGAGAAGCTCGTGCAGCTCGTGCTGAAGCACGGCGAGCATCGCCCGGTGAAAGCCGACGGCACCGAAGGCACGTCGATGACGCCGCAGCAGCAGGTCGAGGCGATGAACGATGGCAAGTTGATCGCGGAATTGTTCGAGTCGATTGCCGAAGAGCATCTGATCCAGCCGACGTTCATCACCGATTTTCCAACCGAGGTTTCGCCGCTTTCGAAGCAGCGCAAGGATGATCCGAATTACGTCGAGCGCTTCGAGCTGTACGTCGCAGGGATGGAGATCGCAAACGCGTTCTCGGAGCTCAACGACGCGGACGAGCAGGCGCGCCGCTTCGCGCAACAGCTCGAAGAACGCGAGCGCGGCGACGAAGAAGCGCACCAGGCCGACGACGATTACGTGCGCGCGCTCGAGTACGCGATGCCGCCGACGGGCGGCGAAGGCATCGGCATCGATCGCCTGACGATGATCCTCACGGATTCGGCGTCGATCCGCGACGTGATCCTCTTCCCGCTGATGCGGCCGCGATAACCGCACCTGCGATCGACGTCGCGATTCCCCATCCCAGCCATTCCGGTGGATCGTTGCGTGGCGGCGGCAACGTCGCACGCGAGATCTCGATCACACCACTCTTCGCGACGTAATACCTCACACCGAGTTTTGCGAGCACCGCAAGTTGCGCTGCCGTCGGCTCCGCGGGAAATCCGTGTGTTGCGCGATCGTAGCCGGCGGGCAAAAACGCTTGGATGCGCGCTGCACTCGTGAGCACGTCATATGAATTCACGTCGCGCACGTGGTACTGCGTGCCGAGGTTCGAGGGGAAAACTTCGATGTTCGAGGCGATCATGCCGTCGCGGGGAATCGCTGGCGGTCCGGGGATCTCGCGGCGATCGATGGCGGGATTGAATCCGATGCCGAAGAGGATCAGCTCCGCGAGCGCCGCCGCGACGAGCAGGCGGCGGCGATTCGTGACGAGCGCGATACCGGCGACGAGCCAGCACGCACCCGGAATCGCTGCGCGTTTCAGCGCGGTCGTGCCTGCGCTAGCGACGTAGGTCGCGAGCCGCGCTTCGTAGACGGCTGCGGGTTGATGCAGGAATCCGCGCGCTTGCAGATGTTCGATTCCGGATCGCGCGGTTGATGTGAGCAGTGGACGCGCGGCCGGCAATGCAACGACGAGTCCGCCGATCATCAGCAATGCACCAGCGATCGCGACCGCGATTCCTTTGCGTCGTCCTGTGAGCTCGAGCAGTGCCGGTCCCGCAGCGAGCGACGCGAAGAGCACGAACGGAACGGTCCAGTATTCGATCGCGCTCCATCCGAGGATTGGGACTTTCTGAAATGCCTGCGTGACGAACGGCAATCGCAGCGCGAGCAAGTACGCGACGAGTGCGATCACCACCGCGCGACCGCGCGACCGCGCAACTACCGCGACCATGATCACGAATCCGATGAACGAAAGGTTGCGCGTCGTGAAGTTCTCGGGAATCGGAAGTAGCGCGGTGAGATCGATCTCGTTGCGGAGCGGACTGCCGAGAAATCCCGGGATGATCTGCGCGACGAGTGCGGTCCAACGAAAGCCGAGCGTCGCTCCGCTCGCGCGTGCGATGCGTGCGTCGCTGTCGAGCAGCAACTTCGCGAACGGAACGAGTTGCGCGCCGAGGAGGAGGAAGCCGGCGAGTTGCGCAATTGCGACGCGACCCAAAGCGGCGGCGCGGCCGCCGCACTCCATAACGAGCAACGCGAAAATCGCGATCACCGAAACGAATAGCGTTTCGGGATGCCCGCCCGCGGTCGCGAGCGCGGCGCAGAGAACCACCAGCAGCACGTTCCGCGCGCTTCGCTCGCACGCGAGCATCACCGACGACGCCGCGAGTCCCGGCACGATCGCGAAGACGTTCGCGTGCGGATACAGCAGCCAGCAGATGCCGAATGCGGACGTGCCGTACACGATTCCGGAGATCAGCGCGGCCGCGTGCGCCGCGCGCATCACGCGCGCAAGCCAGTACATCATCAGCATCGCGACGACGAGTCGCAGCAGCGCGGTGATCGCCCATCCGCGTAGCCCGAAAACAAATCGCGGCCACGTGAACGGCGAGAACATCGCCGTCTGCGGATTCGCAAACAGCGGCGCGCCGTCCGCCGCCCACTGATTGCGCCACGGCATCTCCCCCGCGCGCGCGAGACGCACGATCTCCGCGTCCCACGGAACGAACTGCACGGCGACGTCGGACAAGATGCGATTCGAAACGCGCACGCGCACATTCGGGTCACGCTTCCACGCATCGAAATCGCGCGTGATGTCGAGCGGCGCGAACACGCGATTCGGCAGGAAGCCGAGGCCGGTGTAGAGCAGCGCGATCGCGGTGAAGATCGCCAGCGCGATGAGAACGTCCCGTCGCATGGTGCGCGTACGTTAGACTCCGAGCCCGATGTCCGTCGAGTCGCGCATCGCGAGCCGCTACCTCCGCACCGCTCGCAAACAACGTCACGCCGCAGTCCTGTCGTCGATCTCCATCGGCGGCATCGCCATCGGCGTCGCGGCGCTGCTGATCTCGATTTCACTGCTGTCCGGTCTGCAGGGACAGATCAAAGCGCGCCTCATCGCATCGAGTCCGCAGATCCTGATCGAGCCCGCGGGCCGCAACACGATCGAAAGCTCCCCCGCGATCATCGCCGACGCGAAACGTCTCGGCATGACGAGCGTCCATCCGATCGTTAGCGGCATCGGTTACGGCGCGAACGATGTCGCGAAACGCGGACGGCCGGTGCGCATCCGTTCGTTCGAACACGGCAACGAGCCGCCACCAACGAACGCACGCCGCGCGGTCATCGATCCTTCGGAATCATCGATCATCGTGACCCGCGAGGTCGCCTCCTCCCTCGGCCTCGACCTCGGGCAAACGATCACGATCGTCGCACCACGCACGCGCCTCACGCCGTTCGGTCCAATGCCCGTATGGCGCAAATACCAGATCGCGCGCTTCGCGATGCCGACGGAAACCGCAATGAGCGACGCGTGGCTCGAAACGCGCGAAGCGGAATCGCTTTTCGGCACCGGCGGCGAGCCGACGTCAATCGAGATGTACGGCCCGCACGAGCGCGCAGAAGCGATCCAATCTGCGCTCGCTGCGCGTTATCCGCGTGCGCAGGTGAAAACGTGGAAGGAGATCAACCGCCCGCTCTTCCTCGCGCTACGCCTCGAGAAGATCGTGATGTTCGCGACGATCTCTCTGATCATCTTCGTCGCCGCGCTAAATCTCATCTCGTCGTTGTCGATGCTGATCGTCGAGAAGCGCCCATCGGTCGGCGTGTTGCGCACACTCGGATCCACGGAGCGGAGCATCCTCTCGATCTTCATGCAGGTCGGCCTGCGCATCGGCCTGATCGGCACGCTCCTCGGCAACATCCTCGGCATCGGCGTCGCCTGGCTCGCGAATCACTACCACCTGATCAAACTGCCGAGCGACATGGCATTTTTCGACTACCTGCCGTTCGCGCTCGACGTCGACGACGTGATCGGCGTGAATGTCATCACGCTGCTGCTGTCGGTGCTCGCGACGTGGTATCCGGCGCGCGTCGCATCGCGGCTCGATCCGATCACGGCGATTCGCGAGGAGTGATGGACGTCATCATCACCACCGCCGATTCGCCATCGGGGTAGTAGCGCGAGCGGATGTACGCGGACTTGAATCCGAGGTGGCGGTAGAACTCTTGCGCGCCGCGGTTGGATTGGCGGACTTCGAGTGCGATCGTTCGGATCTCGTGCTCGCGTGCGAATGCGAAGCAGCGCGCCATCAGCGTATCGGCGATGCCCTTGCGGCGCTCCGCTTCGACGACGGCGATCTTGTTCACATGCATCTCGTCGTAGAAAAACATCGAGAAGAGATAGCCGACGAGAACTCCGTCCCGCTTCGCGATGAGATTGAGGCGGCCGCTCGCGCGCAACTCGCTTTCGAAAAATTCGCGGCGCCACGGCGCGGGAAACGCCTGCGACTCGAGCTGGTGCACCGCGGCGAGGTCGTTCGCCGTCGCGTGCGCGATGACGACGTCACTCATGTTTGCTCAGGGCAAGCTTCACTTCCGCCTCGGCGAGACGGACGTAGATTGGCGTGATGTCCGCGTACTTCGCAAGCTCACCGCGTTGCGCGATCGCGTCCGCGCGGCGCGCGCAACGCAGCGCGACGTTGTCGTGCTGCACGAATTCGCCGATCACGATCGTCGATTCGCTCGGACGTTCGCGCATGAGAAACGGCGCGACGGCTTCATTGCCGTCATCGAAGATCGATGCGTAGAGCTCACCGCGTCCTGCGTCATCGATGACTGCGATGCGGCCGCTCGATCCGAATGCGACTGCTTCGTGCGTCGACATCGCGCAGACCGATTTGCCGAGGGCCAGTGCGATACCTTGGATTGTCGCGAGGCCGATGCGCACGCCGGTGAATGAGCCGGGGCCGCGCGTGACTGCGAAAAGATCGATGCGCGCGCGCTCGATCGCGTTCTCGGTGAGCAGCCAATCGACCGACGGCAACAGCTTCTCGTTGCGCGATCCCTTCCCTTCCATCGCCACTGCGCCGAGGAGCGATCCGTCAGCGAGCAGTGCGACGGAGAAGATGGGGAGCGACGTGTCGACGCCGAGGATGATCATGAAGGCATCGCGAGATCGACGAGATCCAACCCGATTTCCTTCGCGACCTCGCGCGAGCGCTCATCGCGATAGAACTCGCCGTAGTAAATCTTGCGGATGCCGGCGTTCGCGATCAGCTTGAAGCAGTTCCAGCACGGCGAGGCTGTCGTGTAGAGCTCACCGCCGTCGACGCTCACGCCGTTCTTCGCGGCCTGCAGAATCGCGTTCGCTTCGGCATGCACCGTCGTGATGCAATGGCCGTCTTCCATGATGCAACCGACGTCTTCGCAGTGCGGCAGCCCGCGGAGCGAGCCGTTGTAGCCGGTCGAGAGGACGGTGCGGTCGCGGACGATCACCGCCCCGACGTGCTTTCGCGAGCAAGTCGAGCGGGTCGCGGCCTGGTGAGCGATGCCCATGAAGTATTGGTGCCAGTCGGCGCGCATGCGCGGGGCATTATAGGGACTCCTTGTAGGCGGAGGCCCATTCGGGATAGTTATTAGCGACTATTCACGGCAACATCACGCGATGCGGTCCGTTTATGCGGTATCGTCATAATTCTGGCTCGGAAGTGCTTAAGAAATGAGCACTTACGAGTTATCGCATACCTTCTGAATTTGGTGGCTTTGGGGTCATTTTTTCGTTGACTCGGCCCCGCTCGCTCATCAGAATACGCGGTCACAGAACGGCCCCCGTTTCTCAAATTCGCAACATTGGAGCACGCATGGACAAACGCTACTCAACGATCATCTTTGTCCCGCACGCGCGGGCGAAGTTCCGAAAGTTGAAAGTGTCTCACCGCTTGCTCTTCAGCGTCGTTTCCCTGGTCACGTCGTCTCTTTGTCTCTCGACGTTCTTCTCGGTCCAGTACTTCACCTCGCTGTCGCAGACTCACGAGCTCTCGAAGCTCCGCCGCGAAAATCGCGACCTCCAGAGCGCCAACGAACAGTTCAGCAAGTCCGTCGAGTCGCTGCGCACGCAGCTCCACACGGTCGAAGACCGCACGCGCAAACTGGCCATCATCGCCGGCATCACGACGCTCGATGAGACCGCACAGGGCGGTTCGGGTGGTACGCGCACCGACGAGAACGGCAATCCGTATCGCGACGACGTCGACAAGATGAGCTTCCGCTCGCACCGCCTCGAGAAGGATCTCTCGGTGCTCGAGCAGCGTTTCGTCGCACAGTCGCAGCTTCTTTCCTCGACTCCTTCCGTCGCGCCGGTGCGCGGCATCCTCACCGACGGCTTCGGCGGCCGCTCCGATCCGTTCACGGGCGAGCCCGGAACGCACAACGCAATCGACATCTCCTCCGCGATCGGCCAGGCCGTTCGCTCGCCGGCAGACGGCATCGTGGTCAAGGCCGAATGGGCCAACGGCTACGGCAACGTGATCTACATCTCGCACGGCTACGGCTACTCGACGCGCTACGGACATCTCTCGTCGTTCGCCGCACGCCCCGGCCAGCGCGTGAAGCGCGGCGACGTGATCGGCTACGTCGGCTCGACCGGCCGCTCAACCGGACCGCACCTGCACTACGAGGTCCGCGTCAACAACAACCCCGTCAATCCGCTCGCATACATCCTCAACGCTTTTTGAGGGGCAGTACAACAGGAAACGAAAAGGCCGCCGGAAACGGCGGCTTTTTTGTTTTGCACGAGTTGCAGAGTTGCACAGTTGCATAGGGAGAACGGGGCTCCCTGTGCAACTCTGCAACTATGCCACTCTGCAACTGTTCCTAACCCACCCGCTCCTCTTCCCCCTTCGGCAAATCCCACCGCTCCGTGATCCGCTCGTGCGTCAGCCACTTCTCGCAATCGAGCGCGGCCTGACATCCACTTCCCGCCGCAGTGATCGCCTGGCGGTAGATGTGATCGACGACGTCGCCGCATGCGAACACGCCCTGGATGTTCGTCGCGGTCGAGTTGCGATGCGGCAGGCGGATGTAGCCGCGTTCGTCGAGATCGAGCTGCCCCGCGTATGCCTGCGTGTTCGGCGTGTGTCCGATTGCGACGAAGAGTCCCTGCGCCGCCATCTCCGTCACCGCATTCGTTTTCAGATTGCGCAGCTTGAGTGACGTGACGCCGCCTTCTTTCGTGCCGATCACTTCTTCGACCGTCGAGTTGAAGATGAATGCGATCTTCGGATTGCTGACCGCGCGCTCCTGCATGATCTTCGACGCGCGCATTTCTTCGCGGCGATGCACGATCGTGACTTTGCTCGCGAACTTCGTGAGAAACGTCGCTTCCTCCATCGCGGAGTCGCCGCCGCCGACGACGACGATCTCCTTCCCGCGGAAGAAGAATCCGTCGCACGTCGCGCAGTACGATACGCCGAAGCCCTGCAGCTCTTTCTCCGACGGCAATCCGAGCTGCATCGCCGATGCGCCCGACGCGATGATGACCGACCACGCTTCGTAGATTTTCTGATCGGTGCGCACTTCGAACGGATGCTTCGTCAGGTCGACGCTCTCGACGGTCTCGAGGCTGTGGAACAGCGCGCCGAATCGCTCGGCCTGCTTGCGCATCAGCTCCATCAGCTTCGGCCCAAGGATGCCCTCGGGGAAGCCGGGGTAATTCTCGACGTCGGTCGTGATCGTGAGTTGTCCTCCGGGCTGCAGGCCTTCGAGGACGAGCGGAATGAGATTGGCTCGCGAGAGATACAGCGCCGCGGTGCAGCCCGCGGGTCCGGAGCCGATGATGATGATTTTGTGGTCAGTGACACGTTCCATGGCGGGCGGATTGTAACGGAGGTTCGGGCGGCCGCAGGCCGCCCCTACTTCGCCAGCGCCGCGAGGAGCTGATCACCGACGACGCGCTTCTGCCACTCGCGCATCGCAGGGACGTCGAGCGTTCCGTTCGTCGCGATCGCGGCGAGCACGTGGCGCGGCGCGAGCACGGCGGGATCGATCGTCAGGTCCTGCGCAGCGCGGTCGCGCACGCGCTTCATGCGATCGATGCGCGCCTCGATTGCTTTGTCGCGGATCCACGGTTTCGGGTCGTTGCGCCCGGGCAATTCCGCTTCCGGAATCTCGAGCGCGCGGCGCACGATGCCGACGAGGTCGCGGCCGTAGCGATCGACGTGATAGCGCGCCACGGCGGCGATGCGCGACAGCTCCGCCATCGTCGCCGGCTTTGCTTTCGCGATCTCGATCATCGCCTCATTGCCGATGATCTTGAACGGCGGCCGATCGGCCGCGCGCGCGAGGCGATCGCGCCACGCGTGCAGATCGCGAACGATCGCGAGCGAGCGGCGATCGAGCGCGCTGAGGTTCTTCAGCTTGCGCCACGTCTCGACTTCTTCGTCGGCTTCGCGGAAACGCACGGCTTCGAGTCGCGAGAATTCTTCGACGGCCCACTCCCAGCGATTCAGCGCTTCGAGCTCGCCGCGCAATTTGTCCGCGAGCGCAACGAGGTAATGCGTGTCCGTCGCCGCGTACGCGAGCATGTCCGGCGGCAGCGGACGCACCGACCAGTCCGCGCGCTGATGCGCTTTGTTCAGCTTCACGCCGAAGTGGCGTTCGAGCAGCGCTGCGAGTCCGAATGCCTGGTATCCGAGGAGTTGGGCGCAGACGGAAGTGTCGATCAGATTGTTGACCGTGAAATTGAAATCGCGATTGAGGATGCGCAGGTCGTAGTCGCCGCCGTGAAAGACCTTCGTGACGGCTGCGTTGGCGAGAATGTCGCCGAACGCGCGCAGATTGATCCCGGCGAGCGGATCGATGATGAGATCGTCGTCCTCGATCGAGATCTGAATCAGACAGACCTTGTCGAAGTACGAGTGCAGCGAATCGGCTTCGGTATCGACGGCGATGACGTTCTGCGCGGCGACGCGCGCGAGCGCGTCATCGAGCGCCGGCTGACGATCGATCCATTTCATTCGGCGACCACCAGCGTCCCGAGTCCGATCGAGCGGAGTCGTTCGTTGAGTGCGTGGCGATTGAATTCCGGCAGATGCATGAGCGCCTCGCGCGCGAGATCGGACGCCTCATCCTCCGCGACGCTGAGCAGCAGCGCCAA
>DATKFO010000639.1:0-3583 GCA_035544355.1 Thermoanaerobaculia bacterium | reverse complement strand
CTGTGCTTGATCACGTCGAGCGAGAGATTCGAGACGATGCGAAAAATCCACGGGCCGCACGGCTCGTCGCTGCGAAAACGCTCGATGTTCCGAAAAGCCTTCACGAACGCCTCCTGCGCGAGATCCTCGGCATCGTGTGCGTTGCGGACGATTCCCCACGCCACCGACACCACCCGTTTCAAATATTTCGAAACGAGATAATCGTACGCTGCGGTGTCGCCGGATTTCACCAGCGACACCGCACGTGCTTCGAGCGGATCGTCCACTCATCTCCTCGAGCGGCGTCTCTTACCGCTCCCGGCGGTCGCGGTGCTCGGCGACCATCGATGCGAGCTTCGTCCGCTGTTCCGGCGTCAGCACATTGAGTGCCTTCGACGTTGCCTGCAGGAAATTCGACTTCATCGCGCGCTCGGTCTGCGCCTGCTGATCGAGGATCTTCTGCGCGGCCGCGGTGTCGTTCGGGTTCGCGATCAACGCGTCAGCGATGGCGCCGAATCCGCCGTGCATCTGTTCGCGATACTGCGCGTTCTGCTCGTGCAGGTCCTTGAAGATCGCCTTGATCTGATCGACCTGCGCGTCGCTGAGGCCGAGCTCGTCCTTCGCATGGGCGAGATGTCCAAGCGGGTCCATGCCGAATCCACCCGGTCCGCCCGGTCCGCGATGATGACCCTCGAATCCGCCGCGCGGAGCTGCGTAGACGAACGTCGCGCCGATGAGCGTGACGACAGTAAGAATGCTGAGAATGATTGAACGTTTCTTCATGATTACCTTGTCTCCTTCAGTCTGCATTACGACTGTCAGACGCCCGCGTTGAAGAGGTCGTTTACCACCGCCGTATAATCGCGCCAATTTCCTCCATGCGATCCGGACCCTTTCTCCTCTTCCTCGCAGCCGGCGTCGTTGCCAGCAGTGTCGCGACCGCGCAGCCGGCGCTCGTTTGCCCTGCCGTTTCCTCGACTTCGTCGCGCATGTGCAATGTGTACCACTATCACGTGCAGATGTACCGGCCGGACACGAAAGCATTCGTCGACGTCGCGGCCGCCAATCAATTCGCGACCGACGTCGCATGCGATCGCGCGCGCGACGCGCAGATGAAACGAAATCTTGCAGTCGTCGATTACTTCAAGCGCGTGCGCGAGCAGCAGTACGAGCCCGATCGCTTCGGACCATGTCACTGCGACGGAACGCTCGACGAAGTCAGTCCGAGTTTTCTCTCCGATGCGATGCGCAAAAAACAACTGCGCGATGCCGAGGAAGTGCGATTGCGCGTGCGTGAGCGTCTGCTCGACAACAAAGTGCTGAGCGACTCGCCGCTGATTCGGGGCTTGTACGCGACTCCGCCGCCCAATTCGCTCCTTGCAATGCCGAAGCTCGTGCCGATGCCGCAAACCGTTGCGCCGCCGCCGGTGAATGTGAGCGATCTTCGCGCGACGCGTGCGATCGATACGAACAAGCCCGCGGTCGCGACGATGGATCTGCCGCTCGTCGACGTGCTGAATCCCGGCGCGCCGCCTCCCGTCGTCGAAGAAACGCACGCGAGCAACGGAACGACGCAGGCTGAGACTCCGCCGCTCGAAGAAACATCGGTCGCGCCGGAAACTGCGGATGCGGGTCCGTCGCCCGAGGAGGTTGCGTCGGCGCAGGAGACCGCGGAGAAGTACGTCAGCTACGAGACGCAGCGCATCCAGAACGTGCTGAACGCGAGCGAGTCGATGCCGGACGGCGATGTGAAAGCCCACGTGCTCGAGACGTGCGTGCAGCGGCTGCAATTGCTGTCGAATCTGCGCATCCTCATCGAAGGCTCGGGCATGCGCAGCCGTCTCGCGAGTGCTGCGCGCGAGGCGCAGAGTGAAAGCGAGCGCGTCGCGCTTGCGCGGAAGTTGTTCGGCAGCGACATCACGAACCATTGGGCGCCGAAAGACGCGGCCGACGTGGTCCTCGACGTTCCGAGCGAGATCACGAGCGAGCCGGAGCGCGCGCTGCGCGACAGCAGTGGCAAATTTTCCGATCAGCAGAAGCGGCGCGCGTTGTACGTGCTGCTTGCGCGGACGCAACCAACCGAGGAGCAGAGACTGTGGCTGACATCCGTCATCGACTCGTTCCTTCGCTAGCGCTGCTCCTCGCCGCGGCACTGAGCGCGCAAGAGCAACCCGCGCCCGTGCCCGCACCCGCTCCCGTGCCCGAACAACCGACCGCACAAGCGGCCGCGACCACCAACGAAGAATTCGAAAAAGCCGCATTCTTCGGCAAGAAGTTTTTCGAGCTGAAGGAGTACGCCTCGGCGTACGAACAATTCGCGAAAGCCGATCAGCTTCGTCCCGATCAGCCGGCGGTGCTGTACGACATGGCGGTCGTGCTTGCGAAGGCGGGGCGTTATCTCGACGCGCAGGTCAAGGTCGAGCGCTACCTGCGCCTGTATCCGCAAGGCGCGGAGAAGCCGCTGATCGGAAAGCTGCAGCTCGAGCTCGACTTTCAGCGCGTACTGCAGAAGAAGCGGCAGGAGGATCAGGACTACTCCGATCTCTTCAGCCGCGCGAAGTATCTCTACGGCAAGAACGATCTCGACGGCGCGCTGAAGTTGTTCGTCGACGCCGAGCAGGCGCGCGCGAACGATCCGGCCGCCGTGTACAACCAGGCGGTGATCTTCGAGCGCCGCGGCGATTACGCGAAGGCCGTCGAGCGCTATCGCAGATACGAAGAGCTTGAAACGGATGCGGACGAGAAGGCGAGCGTCGAGCAGCGCGTGTACGCGCTCGAGACCGAGATCGAGGACATGAAGTCGAAGCTCGTCTGCTCGTTCTGCGGCCAGAAACTCTCCGCGGGCGCGACGTGGTGTCATCGCTGCTGGCACGGTCCGTATCTCGTGAAGTCGCCGGTGTGGAACACGCGCGCGTGCGCGGAAGGCGCGTCGGTCACGCGCACGACGTACTTCTCCGACAATCGCTTCAATCGCAACGACGCGCTGCCGTGCATCTTCGCGAGCGGCTCGATGCTCGAAGCGCTGCGCTACACGCCCGCGCGGCAGCGCTCGATCCAGGAAGCGCGCAAAGCGGAAGGTTGGACGTACGACCACGGCGTGATTCAGGGGCTCAGCGATCAGGTTCATTTCGAGCAGGGCCCCGATTACCTGCGCCGCGCGACGTCGCCGAGCGGCGGCGACATTCTTCTCTACCTCGCGCACTCCGGCGGCGACGCAATCTGGCTGCTCGATCGCGAAGACCTCGTGATCGACGCGCAGGAGTACACCTCGTTCTACACCTACGACGCGAACGGCCGCATCGCGCAGCAGCGTGTCGAATATCAGAACGGCGCCGCGTGCAATCACCTCATCACCGAGACCGCCGATTTCGTATATCAGAACGACGCGCTCGCGTCGGTGAAGTTGAAAGGCGGCTACGACGGCTATCCGGCCGAAGGATCGCCGCAGACTTCGTGGGAAGCGGCGGTCGCCTACACATACGACGACAAAGCGCGCGTGACGAAAGAGGAGCTCTCGGTGACGTCGCTCAGCAAGACGTATTCGCAGAAGCCCGCCGGCGCGCTGCGCGACGAGACGAACAAGATCTACACCGGCATGCGCGTG
>DATKFO010000638.1:0-4719 GCA_035544355.1 Thermoanaerobaculia bacterium | reverse complement strand
CAACGACACCGGCGGCGGACTGATCGCCGAGACCGTGATTCCGAGCAGTGGCAATCAAGTCGGCGTCGCGTGGAGCGGCGAGCACTACGCCATTCTCTACTTCGAAGGCAGCAACCTCCGCTTCCAGAAGATCAACAGCGACGGCACGCTCAACGGTCCGAAGGTCACCGTCGCGAGCGGCAGCAGCGGCATGCCGCCGCAACTTCGCTGGACCGGCAGCGGCTGGGCGATCGTCTACCGCACGAATACGGATTTGTTCTTCACGCTGCTCGATCGCAACGGCGCATTCGTCGTCCCGCCGGTGCAAGTCACGTTCACCGCGACAGTCGAAAACGCCGCGCAAATCGCCTGGAACGGAGACCGCCTCGGCCTCACCTGGAGTGAAAACCGCGGGCCTGATCCTCCCGGCGCCGAGGTCTGGTTTACCGCACTCAAGCTCGACGGCACGAAAGCGTTCGCCGAGAAAGTCGTCGCGTCGTCGCCGCTCAGCGACACCAATCCGCAGATCTACTGGGATTTGAACAAGTTCAAAATCGTCTACTCGCACGGCTTCAACGGCACACGCGAGCTTTCCGTGCAGAGCGACGGAACGATCCTCGCGGGCGAGCGCGTCTACAACAATCGCCAGTCGGCGATGAACGTCGGATTCAACGGCGTCACGCTCGGCATGGTCTTCAACGGCCTGTTCGACCTCACGCTGCAGACCAGCGCGTGCTTCGACGACCTCACCGCGCCGCCCTGCCCGAACGTGAGCACGAACTTCAACGGCCAGCGCGTGCAGCTCACGTGGCCGTTCGTCTCCGACGCCGAATCCGGCATTCTTGCGTACAACGTCTATCGGGACGGCGGACACCTCGCAGAGCTCGGCGCAGGCAGCAGCTCATTCGACGACAAAGGATTCGTCTCGGGCGCAACACACGTCTACGAAGTGCGCGCAGTGAACGGCGCCTATCGCGAGTCCACCGGCTGCACGACACGCACCGTCATCGCCGGCGTCTCGGTGAATCCGACAACGCTCATCAGCGGCAACGTCGGATCGAACTACTCGCAAACGGTGAGCGGCTCCCAAGGCACCGCGCCATACACATTTGCCGTCACCGCCGGCGCACTTCCGCCGGGCCTCGTGCTCAATCCGACCAGCGGCGCAATCACCGGCATCCCGACCACGGCGGGTCTCTTCGACTTCACGATCACCGCGACCGATGCACTTTCGCAAACCGGCTCGCGCGCGTACACGCTCCGCATCTGCTCGAACATCACGCTCTTCCCCACGGTGCTCGCCGACGGCTATCTCGCAACGGCGTACAGCCAAACACTCACGCCATCCGGCGCAGTCGGAGCGATCACATACGCAATCACGAGCGGAGCGTTGCCCGCCGGCATCACGATGGATCCGACCGGCTGGATCAACGGCACTCCGACCGCGCTCGGCACATTCAACGTCACGATCAGCGCGACCGACTCCATCGGCTGCGCGACGTCGCGCGCGTACACGATCGCCATCCTGACCGGCTCCGCAGTTCGCAATCTCTCCGCATCCACGCTGAGCACGAGCGCGATCCGTCTGCGCTGGCGCGACCCGCAACGCAACGAAACCGCGTTCCGCCTCGAACGCTCCACGAACCTCGGCACGTCGTGGTCCGCATTCACCCTCGTCGGTCCCGACACGACGACGTACACCGACAGCGGGCTCTCACCCGCGACGACGTACTCGTATCGCGTCATCGCCGTGACGCCGTCGGGCGACGCGCCGTCATCGAACATCGGCACCGCGATCACGTTCCCGTCCGTCGCAGCGAAGGTCTGCATCCAGCAGGTCTCGCCGTATCACGCATTCGCGCGCGCACCGGCGGTCGCATTCACCGGCACCCAATGGGCGATGGCGTATCAGGACCGCACCGGCGGCGAGGACGACGAGATCTACTTCTCGTTCCTCACCGCAACTGGCGCGACCATCGGCAGTCCCGTGCGCATCACCACCAACGACACCGTCTCCATTCGTCCGACGCTGCGCTGGAACGGCTCGAAATTCGGCGTGCTCTGGACCGAATCGATGCGCACCGCGCGCGGCGAGCCCGTCAACCCATATCGCTTCGCACTCCTCGACGCGAGCGGCAACGTCCTTCGCCGCGACGTCCCGATTCCCGTCCCCGACGCGGCCACATTCTCGACGTTCGACTTCCTCTGGGACGGCAGCGCGTGGGGATTCTTCGAATCACACATGACCGCCGCGGGAGTCGTCGACATCTTCTTCTATCGCTTCGATGAAGACGGCGACTTGCTCAGCGGTCCAACACCGGTCATCACGCACGCCGATTTCGACGTCGAGCTCGCTGTCGCGTGGAACGGTTCCGAGTACGGACTCACGTGGCTGCGCGCGCGCGACGCCGATACGACCATCCTGTTCCAGCGCGTCTCGGCGAGCGGCGCACCGATCGGATCACCCACGACGATCGCCGGACCGACGACGACGAACAACGTGAACTTCCCCGACGTCGTTGCGACTCCATCCAGCTGGGCCGTCGTATGGAGCGAGACTCCCGACGGCAATAGCGACGTGATCTTCATGCGCCGGCTCGATGCGAGCGGCACGCCGCTCGGAGCGCAGACGCGCATCAGCGATGACTTCGATCTCAACGGCTTCACGCTCGCGGACGCGCGTCCTGTCGTCGACGACTTCCCCGACATCTACGCACTGCCCGGCGGCACGTTCGCGATCTTCACGCGCGCGACGCTCAACGCGACCCTTCGGCAGGAGATCGGATTCCTCCGCGCCGACGCGAGCGGCAATCGCGTCGGCTCGCGCCTCATCGTCAGTTCCCAGGATGCCTTCAACTCCGGCTTCACGCACGTCGCCTTCGACGGCACGAATTTCCTCGCCGCATGGAACGAGCACCGCCTCGGCACGCAGGAAATGGCGAGCGCAGTGATCAGCCAATCGGGCGTCGTCATGTCCGGCCCGACCGATCTCAGCTCCGGCCACAGCGTGGGCAACAACACCAACATCTCGACGAG
Source organism: Thermoanaerobaculia bacterium (assembly GCA_035544355.1). Classification (GTDB taxonomy): domain Bacteria; phylum Acidobacteriota; class Thermoanaerobaculia; order Gp7-AA8; family Gp7-AA8; genus DATKFO01. The sequence goes on along the minus strand of DATKFO010000638.1, from coordinate 1,704 downwards.
CGGCCAGCCGCACATCGTGCCGATCGGATCGGGATTCGCGACACTCTGGTCCGAGCCGTTCTCCGCGACCGAGAACCGCGTCTACGCGAAATTCTTCGACGCCAACGGCGCCGTCACCGCAACGCGATTCCCGCTCTCGACACGCTCCGTGCGCACGAAGCCTGGCGCGGTCGCAGTCGGTTCGACATTCGCGACTGCGTGGAAAGACAACGCAAACAACATCGTCTTCGGCCGCTGGGACGCGACCGGCGCGTCGCTGATGTCCGAGGTGAACATCGCGACCGGTGCGGGCGGATCGCCGACCGTCAACATCGGATTCGACGGCGAGCATTACGGCGTGCTGTGGGTCCAGGGCAGCCGCCTCAACTTCCAGAGCGTGTCGTCGACGGGCACGCTGATCGGCGCGCGCTCGACGCTCGCGCCGGCGGTGGGCAACGTCGCGCAGCAAATGGTGTGGACCGGATCTGGCTGGGCGATCGCGTTCATCAGCAACAACGACGTCTACTACGCGCTCCTCGACATCAACGGCGCCGTGATCGTCTCGCCCATTCGCGTCACATTCACCGACACGGAAAACAAAGAAGGCAGCGTGCAGCTCGCGTGGACCGGCGACGCCCTCGGCATCGCCTTCGCCACGCGCCAGGCCCCCGATCCGCCGGGACTCCTCGTCGGATTCACGATCGTGAACCTCGACGGCATCAAACAATTCACCGAGCGCATCATCGGCGAAGGCCGTCTCGACACCAGCCTGCAAGCACTGAATTGGGACACCGATCATTTCCGCCTCGCATTCGTCCCCGGCGAAGGCGGCACACTGCGCGAAGTCGACATCAACAGCGCCGGCACGATCCTCGGCGCAAGCCGCATGCTCACCAATCGCGGCGGCCAGTCGTCCGTCGTGTGGAACGGAACGACCGAAGCCGTGCTCTGGTCCCAACTCGGCGAACTGTTCTTCCAAACGTCCGCGTGCACCGCGGACGCGACTCCACCAAACTGCCCAAGCGTCGTGCGCACGCAGGACGCAACCGGCGTGACGCTGAACTGGCTGCCCGCCATGGACGCAGAATCGAGCATCTACGAATACGCGATCTACCGCGACGGCCTGCAAATCAGCGAAGCCTTCGCAGCATCGACCTCGTTCCACGACGGCAGCGTGCTCCCCGACGAAACCCACGACTACCGCGTCGCCGCCATCAACGGCGCCTATCGCGAACGCGCCCTCTGCGCACTGGAGGTGCCGTAACGCCCACGTAGGGCCGCCTCGCGAAAATCGGCGGACTATAAGTCCGCCGTCCAAAAACCGGAGGGGAGCGTCTCGAAAGGTGGCACAGACACTCCTGTCTGTGCGCCCTCGGCAGGCCGGAGCCCACCGTGCATCGGCTCATCCCGCGCGGGCGCGCACAGACAAGAGTGTCTGTGCCACCTGTGGGCCGACGTAGGACAGGCTTCAGCCTGTCCCGCTCAGCGACCTCCATCATTGGACAGGCTGAAGCCTGTCCTACGTCTTCGCAACACAGAGCGGCGACATCGACAAGCCTGTTGCGTGCCTTCGGGGAGGGCGTGTGCGTGCCTCCCGGCGCTCCAGCGAAGCGCCTTACCACAGTGTATTTTTGGACTGCGGCGATTGCGATCGCCGCAGTCCAAACCAGCATCGCCGTTCATGGGCACAGAGCTCACGTTGGCTGTGTGCCACCCTGCCCACTC
>DATKFO010000637.1:0-4529 GCA_035544355.1 Thermoanaerobaculia bacterium | reverse complement strand
GCGCTACCGCCGCGAGCTCGGAAAATCGGCGACGGTCGGCGGCATCGTCACGTCGCGCACCGGTCCCGATTACAGCAACACGGTTGCGTCGGCGGATTCGTTCTTCCGGCTGACGGAGCAGGATTCGCTGCGCGTGCAATTCGCGGGATCGCGCGCGGAGTATCCGTCGATCCTCACCGGCGACACGCAAAGCGGTCACGCGTTTCGCGCGCGCTACTCGCACAACGATCGCGACTGGTCGTGGTCGAGCACCTACGCGGAGTACTCGCCCGAATTTCGCGCGGACGCAGGCTTGATCGATCAAGTCGGCGTGCGCGCCGCCTCGGCATTCGCGCAACGGCGCATTCGCGGCGGTCCGAAGACGTGGTTTTCGAATCTCTACTTCTTCGCCGGCGTCGACGGCACGCGCGAATTCGACGGCGCGTGGAACGAATGGGGCGCCGACGTCACCGCGACGTACGAAGGTCCGCATCAGAGCGTCGTCGACATCAATTTCTTTGCGCCGAATCAGGAGTTCTTCGACGGTCGCGTCTACCACAACACGCGGCACAGCATCTCCCCCTCGATCCAGGCCACGCGCGACATCAACCTCGGATTTTTCACGCAGTTCGGCGAGACCATCGACTTCAACAACTCGCGGCCCGCCGATTTCGTGACGCTCGAGCCGAGCGCGAACGTAAACATCGGCCGCCGCATTCATGGTGAGCTCGTGTGGACGCACCAGACGCTCCGCACCGAAGACGGCGATCGCATCTTCACCGTCGATCTGCCGCAGGCGCGCATGCTCTATCACTTCAGCCGCCGCGCGTTCGTGCGCGCGATCCTGCAATACCGCGACCTCGATCGCGTCACCACGAGCTCGCGCAGCCTGCTCTCGCAACTGCTGTTCTCGTATCGCCTCAACGCGCAAACCGTGCTGCTCGCCGGCTACTCGGACAACTACGCAGGCTCGCGGCAGATCGATCTCACGCGCACCGACCGCACGGTCTTTTTCAAGGTTGGGTACGCGTGGTTGTTTTAGGAATGCGGCGGCAAAGCCGCCGCTTTGCGATCTAGCTAGATAAGAGAGCGGTGGCTTTGCCACCGCACTCCTAGACGATCGAACTCTTCGAGCGTCATCGTCTCCGCGCGCACGCCCTGATCGATGCCCGCCGTGCTCATCAACGCGAGCACGGCGGCGCGATCGAGTCCGCGCCAGCCAGTCAAGTTGTTGACCAGTTTTTTGCGCCGCATGCGGAACGAGGTGCTGATGAGATCGAGCAGCGTTTCGCGATCGCTCGCGTACGTTGGCGGATGCGGATCGAGCAGGACGACCGCGCTGCGCACTTTCGGAGGCGGGAAAAACGAGCGCGGATCGAGCGTCATGAGAATCTTCGCGCTCGCGAACATCTGCACATACAGCGAGAGATAGCCGTACGGATCACTGCCCGGTTTCGCGGCGACGCGATCGGCGACTTCCTTCTGCAGCATGAACACCGCGCGGCGGCAATGCGGATCGGCGATCACGCGGCGGAGGATCGGCGTGCCGACGTTGTACGGAAGATTGCCGACGGCGCGGAACGGCTGATCGGGCAGCGGCGCATCGACGGCATCTTCATTGCGAAGCTCGAGCCTGTCGCCGAAGCGCGAGCGCAAACGGCGAAAGAGATCGGGATCGATCTCGATGGCGATGACGCGATTCGGCAGCTCGACGAGTTTCTCGGTGAGCACGCCTTCGCCGGGACCGATCTCGAGCACGATTTCGTCCGCTTGCGGCTCGATCGCGGTAACGATGCGGTCAACAGCGCCGCGATTGCGGAGAAAGTTCTGGCCCCATTTTTTCTTCGGCATCGCGGGGAGGATAAACTCGGAAGATGGACCAGGCCACCGCACAAGCGCAGATCGTCGCGGCGCACGACACGATCGCGAACCTCCGCCGCGAAGTCGCGCGCGTCGTCATCGGGCAACAGGCGATCGTCGATCGCCTCGTGATCGCGCTGCTCATTCGCGGGCACGTGCTCATCGAGGGATTGCCGGGACTCGCGAAGACGCTGCTCGTTAAAACGCTCGCCGCCGCGATCGACGCGAGCTTCAAGCGCATTCAATTCACGCCCGACCTCTTGCCCGCCGACATCACCGGCACGCAGATCTTCAATCCGCGCGAGCTGACGTTCATCGCGCGGCGTGGACCGATCTTCGCGAACATCGTCCTCGCCGACGAGATCAATCGTGCGCCCGCGAAAGTGCAAAGCGCATTGCTCGAGGCGATGCAGGAGCGGCAGGTCACGATCGTCGACACGACGTATCCGCTGCCGGAGCCGTTCCTTGTGATCGCGACGCAGAATCCGATCGAGCATGAAGGAACGTATGCGCTGCCCGAGGCTCAGGTCGATCGGTTCGTGATGAAGCTGAAGGTGGAGTATCCGAGCGGCGACGAAGAGCTGCGCATGCTGCGGCTGTATCTCGATCCGACGGCACAGCAGGTCGAAGTGCGGAAGGTGATCGCGCTCGACGCGATTCACGACGTCGCGCGGCTCGCGTCGTCGGTGCACGTCGACGAGCGCATCGGCAAGTACATCGTGCAGATCGTGACCGCGACGCGAAAGCCGAACGACTTTCGGTTGACCGGACTCGCGCCGCACATCGCGTTCGGCGCGTCGCCGCGCGCGACGCTCGCGCTCGCGCACGTTGCGAAGGCGCACGCGTTCATCCAGGGCCGCCCGTACGTGATTCCGGAGGACGTCAAGAACGTCGCGCACGACGTGCTGCGGCACCGCATCGTGCTGAGTTACGAAGCGGCCGCGGAGCTGGTGACGGCGGACCGCATCATCGACCAGGTGCTCTCGGCCGTCGCCGTGCCGTGATGTTCTTCAAACGGAAACTCCCCGAGCTCCGCGAACCGATCGCACGAAGAGTTGCGGATCTCGAGATCGCATCGTCACGCATGATCCGCGCCGGCTTCGCTGGCGATTACCACTCCGCGTTTCACGGACGCGGCATCGAGTTCTCGCAGGTGCGCGAGTACTTTCCCGGCGACGACATCCGCGCGATCGATTGGAACGTGACCGCGCGCACCGGCGTGCCGCATGTGAAGGAATTCATCGAAGAGCGCGACCTCACCGTGCTGATCGCGATCGACGTGTCGGGCTCGATGGCGTTCGGCTCCGCGGCGTGGCGCAAGTGCGACATCGCGGCAGAGCTCGCGTCGATCTTTGCGTTTGCGGCCGTGCAGAACTCCGATCGCGTCGGCTTGATGCTCTTCACCGACAGCGTGCACACCTTTCTGCCGCCGCGGCGCGGACGCTCGCACGCCCAGGTGGTCGTGCGCGCGGCGGTCGAGGCGGCGATGCGCGGTTGCGTGGGCAGCGCGGATCTCGAGCACGCGGCGAGCTACCTCGAGCGCGTCAGCGTGAAGCGTTCCGTGATTCTGCTGCTCTCCGATTTTCTCGATCTCAACTTCGAGAAAACGCTGCGGCGCCTCGATCGCAAGCACGACGTCATCGCAATCTCGATCGTCGATCCGCGCGAGGAAACATTTCCGGATCGCGGCTTGCTGCGTCTCGTCGACGCGGAGAGCGGCGAGGCGCAGCTGATCGAGCTCAAGCACGCCGACGTCGCGCGCCGCGGCGCGCAACGCGCGCAACAACTCGACCGCCGCTTTCGTCACACAGGCATCGATCACCTGAGCGTTTCGACTGTGGACTCGTACGATCACACGCTGTTGCGATTCTTCAAGGAGCGATCGGCGCGATGATCGCGATGCTGCTCCTCGCCGTCGTCACGATTCATCCGGCCGCGCCGACGGTCGGCGATCTCATCACCGTCGAGCTCGAACAGCCGGTGCGCGTGCAGCCGTCGCCGAGCTACGAGATCGTTTCGCAGAAGGGGGCGCACGTCGTCGTCCGCACATTCGAACCGAAGCCGTTCACGCTGCGCGGTCCGAACGTCGTCGTGCCCGTGCGCTCGGTGCTGAAGCCGAAAGATGATTTGAAGCCCGCACCGCTGCTGCCGCCGCGACTCGGCACGCAGCCGCGATTGCCGTTGATCTTGATTGCTCTCGCTGCGCTGCTCGCAACGTTGATTTGGATCGCAGTCGTGCTCCTCGCGCGCAAACGCGCGCCGGTCGTCGTGCCGCTCGTGGCGCCCGATGTGCGCTTTCGCCGTGCGATCGCCGAGCTGCGCGCCGATCCGCAGCGGCGCCAGCGATGGGCCGCGCTCGCAAACGAGCTGCGCGCGTTCCTCGCATCGACGCGCTCGCGCCTCGGCACGGAGCTCACGACGTCGGAGGTTCTCGCACGCAACGACGAAGAAATCGTGCGCACGATCCTGCAGCAGGGCGATCTCGAAAAATTCTCGCCATGGGGCGCGCGCGCACTGGATTTCGATGATGTCGCAGCGCGTGCGCTTGCGTTGATTCCGGAAGAAGAGCAGGAGGTGGCCGCATGATTTTGGAGTGCGGCGGCCACGCCGCCGCTTTGGGTTGTGTGTTCGGGTTGCGAGACGCCGGGTACGACGCGATGTTGGAGCGCTGCCGTCTCGGCGGGACGCCG
>DATKFO010000636.1:0-5121 GCA_035544355.1 Thermoanaerobaculia bacterium | reverse complement strand
GTGCGAAGAGCAATGTTCTGCGCAGGTTGGTCATGGCATCACCTCAGATGCAGGGCCGGGAGCTCGTGCCGCAGGCATTCGCCTGTCCCCAGCACGACACGTCGCACGGATAGATGACGTCGGTCGCGCAGTCGATCGCGCCGCTGTGGTGCACGAGTCCCGTGGCCTGGTGCATGATTTCGTGGCCGAGGGTCTTCGGAAGATTCGGGCACTGCGCCGTCGGGAGATTCGTGATCGTGATCGTGTTGCCGACGCCGGCGTCGGGCGAGGACGCGCAGGCAGGGCCTCCACCCGGATTGGGGCTCGGCCGGTCGACGCAGCGGATGAAGAAGGTCTTGTGCGCCATCCCTCCCTGCGCCGCGTCATGGTGATGCGGACCGAGGCAGGTGCTGAAGAGCACGCGCTCCGCACCCTGCTGCGCCGCGTGCGCGAGGTTGTCATGCCCCCAGCGATCGCTCGGCACCTTGCAGTCGCCGCCGAACGTGCACTTCTTCAGGCACGACGGATCGATGATGAAGACGACGACGACTTCCTGGTTGTTGTAGACGTACGCGATCGAGAAGCCGTTGCTCGGCGGGTGCTCGCAGACGCTGCCGGTATCGAACGGATTCGGCACGCACGTCCCGAACAGACAGGTCTTGCACTCGGGACAATCGTGCGTGGTGCCGGTCGCATTGGGATTGCCGCCGCAATGCCAGCCGCCTTTGATGATGCCGACGCCGGGATCGCTGCGGATCGTCAATCCATCCGATGCGATGGAGCCGGTACCGATGGCGACGAACTGCCCGAGGTCGTGATCGAACGAGTAGAGCTCCGTCACTTCGCCGGGCGCGAGGCCGTCGGAGTTCGGGAACGCAATTGCCGCGGGCGGATCGAAATGCACGCCGGGAGGCTGAATGGTGACGATGAAGCGCGGCTGCTGCCCGAAGCCGGGCGCCATCGGCACTTTGTCGACGTGCACCGCGGTGACCGAGACGGTGCCGGTGCGGCCGCCGCCGGGGAACGTCGCCGATCCCGGCGCGATCGTGAGCGAGAAGCCGGGCAGCTCCGGCAGCGTGAGCGTGCCGCCGTTGGTCTCATCGACGAAGAGGCCGCGGCGCGTGTCGATCGGCAGGAGATAGATCGGCATCTCCAGCGTGTTCTTCACGCCGGCGGTCGTGTACATCGCGAACTCGAGCGTCGGCCACGTGCCGGCGCGCCGCGCCGTCGAGCCGTCGATGAGCAATTTCACGTAGCCGACGGGCGCGCCCGGAATCGTGAACTGTCCCTGCTCGTCGCTCTGCACGACGAACGACGTTCCGTCGATGCGCACGGAGACGCCGGCGATCGGCGTGTCGGTGTTGTCGAGAATGACGCCGCCGATCGACGTCGCGGAGACCGGTCCGGGAACGCGGGCGATCGCGGAGAACGCGGCGATCGATTCGACTCCCTGGACCGATGCCTGAAACGCGTTCGCTTCGGTCTGGCCGAGAATCGGCGTGGCGATGGCGCGGCCGTCGCTGTCGGTGTGCACGACGACGCTCGTCGCGCCGTCGAAGTTGCCGTTGCCTTTCGTGATCGAGAACGTCACGGCCGCGTCGCGCACGCGATTGCTTCCGCGATCGACGACGACGGCAATCAGCGGACGCGGAAGTGCGAGACCGGTCGCGCCGAATTGATTGTTGCCCGCGTCGACGACGATGAGCGCGGGCGTGCCGATCGTGCCGACGGCTTCGAACTCGACGGCACCTGCAAATCCATCGGCACGCGCAACGACGCGATGATTGCCCGCGCCTGCACGTGTGCCGAGTGTCCACGTGACGCTCGCTTCGCCTTGCGCGTTCGTCGTTGCGACGACGGCGCGGCCGGATGCAGAGCCGGAAGCGAGCGTGCCGTTGTTCTCGGTGATCTCGAACGAGACGGTCTGATTGGCAACCGGCTGTCCCGTGGCGTTGACCAGGCGAGCCACGATCGGCTGCGCGAGCGTCGTCCCGATCGCGGCGCGCTGTCCATCGCCGCGAGCGCCGATGATCTTCTTCCCCGTCACCGCGTCGAACGTGACGCGCGACGTGACCGTGTCGACGTTGCCGCCGGCGTCGGTCGCCGTGATGGTCAATGTGTTGACTCCGGACGCGAGGGTCACCCCGCGGGCGAGGAACGCACGATTCGCAACCTCGGCCTCCACGCCATTCACCGACACGCGCGCCTGTCCGCCGTTGATCGTGCCGACGACGATGTCGTCGACCATGCCGGCGACGTCGAGCGATGACTCGAAGACCGTCGCGCCGTCGGGCGGATAGCGCAGCGTCACTCGCGGCGGAATGGAATCGCGATACACGAGGATGCTCGCCGCATCCGCGTTCTGCAATGCATTCGTCGCCCGCGCCGTGACGACGGTGCGTCCCTGCGCGAGCGGAATGTTCGCCGCGGTGAACGTCGTCCCGCTCACGATCGCCGGAACGCCGTTCACGACGACCGTCGCGGCGGGATCGCTGATCGTTCCTCTCACGTTCGTCGCCGCGGAGCGAAGCACTGCGAGATCCGCGGGCTCGGTGATGCGCACGACCGGGACGACGAAGCGCTCGACGCTCACGGACGTCTGCGTCGTGTTGCCGGCGAGATCCGTCGCCGCGAGGGCGATGACGTTCGCACCCGGCTCCAACGCGATCGGCGTGGAGAAGTGATCCTGCGTGAGCGCGAGCGGCTGTCCCGCGACGGTGAGCGAGGCCTGCGTTGCATCGGCGACGATGCCGGCGATCACCACGCTCGCGAGATTCGTGCGGGACGTCGTCGGTGCCGTGATCTCGATGGACGGCGGCTGGAGATCGACTTTCACGGTGACGGAGACGTTGCCGGTATTGCCTCCGAGATCGATGACGCTGCGCGTGATCGCGTACTCGATCACCGGCGCGCTCGAGAACGTGACGCCGTCGAGGATCTGCGGCGCCGGACAATTGACGACGCTCGTCGTCGCGTCGCTGCACGTGAACGTCACGGTGACCGGCGTGTTGTTCCATCCGGCTGCGTTCGGCGCCGGATTCACGCTCGCGGTGATCACCGGAGCGTCGTTGTCCTCGCCGAGGATGCGGATCGTGAAGCCGGAGCCGGGATTGCCGCGCACTTCGACGGCCAGCTCGTTCGACGCGGCGAGTGTGACGTCGCGCTCCACGGCAGCAGGCGTGTTCGCGTTGAAATCGCTCGGACCGAAGAGTGCCTGTCCGTTCAACGCGACCGTCGCGCTGGTGACACGCGCGAGCTGTCCGGTCGCGCCGCCGTTCTCGAGGAGCAGCTTGTACGTTCGCGTGAGGTTCCTCGCGGCGAACGTCACGCGCTCGGTCTGCGGCGCGCCGGTGGAGCGGACGAAGTCGCGCGGACCGAAGAGTGTGAACGTCGCCGCAGCGGCGAGCGTCGGGAGAAAAAGAGCGTAGACAAGTACTGATGCGATGCGAAATCGCGGAGCCACCATCGGAACCTCCGAACGTTTTGGGTTGGGCGAACCGGAAACGTTTTCTACGTTCGAAGATCGATCCGCGAAGCGCACTCGTCAAGACAACGAACTGCACCAAATATGTATCTACACAACAAACAGCCGAGCGCTTCCACGAATCAACTTCTATATTGCGAACCATGGCTGACGTCACACGCAGAGACTTGTTTGTACTTGCAGGCACCGGCATCGCTGCCGCGTCTTCACCGCTGCTCGCATCGACTGCAGATCCACGCGCCGCGCGCGCGTACGACCTACGCGTACAAGCCGCGGCGTTCTGTCGCGATCAACCGCGCGTGCGGCAGCCGGTCACCGGCGACGAAGATCGTTATGAGGACCGGCGCGCGAGCTATTCGAAAGGACTGCCGCACGATGCACGCGGCGAAGTCGATCGCGCAGCGTTCGACGCCTTCCTCGCCGCGATGCGATCCGGATCCGCCGAAGAGCTCGAGCGCATCCCCCTCGGCGGCTATCTCAAGCTCGCCAATCCGCATGCCGCGCTGGCGTTCGATCTCGTCGGCCCCGACTCGCATCAGCTGACGATTCCGCCGCCGCCGCGCTACGACAGCCCGGAGCTCGCCGCCGACACGATCGAGCTCTATTGGAAGGCGCTGCTGCGCGACGTCGCCTTCGCCGACTACGAGAAGAACGAACTGGCCGCTGCCGCGTCACGCGAATTGAGCGCACTCCCCGGCTATCACGGTCCGCGCCGCCGCGGCACGGTCACGCCCGATCTCGTCGGCCGCGGCGGAACCCGCGGTGGAACGATCGGACCGTACGTGTCGCAGTTTCTCGTGCGCGATCTCCCGTGGACGCCGATCAAAGTGCCGCAGCGCATTCGCACGGTGAAACCCGGCGACGATCACATGACGAAACGCGACGAATGGCTGGCGATCCAGAACGGCGGCCTCGCACCCGTCAGCGAATTCGATGCGCAGGCGCGCTACATCCGCAACGGCCGCGACCTCGCCGAATTCGTGCACCGCGATTTCACCTACCAGGCCTTCCTCGGCGCCGCACTGATCCTGCTGAAGATGTCCGCGCCACTCGACGGCGCCATTCCGTATCACTACTCGGTGAACCAGGGCGGCTTCGTCACCTTCGGCGCACCCGACATCCTCCATTTCGTCGCCGCCGTCGCGAACCTCGCGCTCAAGGCGACGTGGTACCAGAAGTGGCTCTGCCACCGATCGGCGCGCCCCGAGGAAATCGGTGCGCGTCTGCCGCTGCGATCCGAAGCCATCGAGCGCGTGAAGAAAGCGACGGGATCGACGCTTCTCCCGCAGGTCTACGCCGAAGGAGCACCGTCGCACCCGACGTATCCCGCCGGACACGCCGCAATCGCCGGCGCCTGCTCGACCGTGCTCAAGGCCTGGTTCGCGGAATCATGGGTCCTCCCGAAATCCTTCATCCCGAGCCCGGACGGCCTCACCCTGCAGCCATACGACGCCACCCCGCTCACCATCGGCGGAGAGCTCGACAAACTCGCCGAGAACATCGCCTACGGCCGCGACTACGCCGGCGTCCACTTCCGATCCGACGCCCACGAAGGCATCCGCCTCGGCGAAGCGGTGGCCCTCTGCTATCTGCGCGAGATGAAGCTCACCACGCGCGAGTTTTTCGCCGGGTTCTCGCTGAAGAAGTTCGATGGGACG
>DATKFO010000635.1:0-3504 GCA_035544355.1 Thermoanaerobaculia bacterium | reverse complement strand
TCGCGGCACCGTCGCGCTCAAACATCCTCATCGCAGGCGAGTCGGGCACCGGCAAGGAGCTCGTCGCGAAAGCGATCCATCACGCGAGCCCGCGCGCGCGCAATGCGTTCGTGACCGTGAACTCCGGATCACTGCCGCCGGAGCTGCTCGAGTCTTCGCTGTTCGGTCACATGAAGGGCGCGTTCACCGGCGCGATCGCCACGAAGCGCGGCCTCTTCGAAGTCGCGGACGGCGGCTCGATCTTCCTCGACGAGATCGGCAACATCAATCTCGAAACGCAGGCGAAGCTGCTGCGCGTGATCCAGGAAAAAGAATTCATGCGCCTCGGCAGCGTCGAGACGCTGAAGGTCGACGTCCGCATCATCGCTGCGACGAACGCCGACCTGCAGAAGCTGATGGCGGACTACCGCTTCCGCGAAGATCTCTACTACCGCCTCAACGTCATCACCATTCAACTGCCGCCGCTGCGCCGCCGTCGCGAAGACATCCCTCTGCTCGTCTCGCACTTCCTCGACAAATACGCCGAAGAGAACAAGCGCAAGGTGCGCGAAGTCACGCCCGACGCGATGCGCATCCTCATGGATCACTCGTGGCCCGGCAACGTGCGCGAGCTCGAAAACGCAATCGAGCGCGCCGTCGTCCTCTGCACCGCCGATCGCATCGGCCCCGAGTTGTTACCCGACTACCTGCGTTACCCGGTACCCACCGACCAACCCGCGATGATCGTCCCCGCCGACGGCCTCTCGCTCAAAGACGCAGTGTCGCGCTACGAGCGCGCGATGATCCTGCAATCCCTCGAGCTCGCAAACGGTGTCCAGAAAAAAGCGGCTGAGCTCCTGCAACTCAAGCCCTCGACCCTGAACGAAATGATGAAGCGCTTGGGGATCCACACGAAGTCGAACGCCGCGGTCGTCGAAGACGACGACGCAGTCGTCGTGACGGATTGAGGTTGCTTTCTGCCGTCCGGGTTTCTACATTAGTTGATGAATCTGAACCTCGGCTCGACTGGGTAGTAGGATTCATCCGGCGCCGCAAGGCGCCCCTTTTTTTCTAGGTGAGATGCACGCTCGTTACGGGTTGATGTAGGACAGGCTTCAGCCTGTCCTACATTTTCATCACCCGCCACAAACCCACGCCGCTCAGAATCGTCCACGACCCTTCGAGCAGGATGAATCCGTACTGAACTTCCGCGATCGCGGCCACGCAGAGCAGTGCTCCGCCGCCGAGGTTCAGGAGCTGGTACATCACGCTCTCGGCGATGAGCCGTTTCGATTGCTGCGCCGCGAACGCGCCGAGGATCAGGACCGCGCCGGCGAGTTGGATGATTTGGAAAAGCATGGTTGCGAGGTTACCCCACTACAATCTCGCGCCATGATTCGACGCATCGCGCTCTGCCTCGCGCTCGCACTCGTCTCGAACATCGCCGCCGCACAGATCCCTACACCCGAAGAATTTCTCGGGTATCCACTCGGCGAGCGGTTCACGTCGCACTACCGCATCGTCGAGTACTTCAACGAGCTCGCGCGCACGTCGAGCCTCGTGACGGTCGAGAAATTCGGCGAGACCTATGAGGGACGTCCGCTGATTCTCGCGACGATCACGTCGGCGAAAAATCGCGGGGCGCTCGATACGATCCGCGCGAACGTCGCGGCACTCGCGCGCGGCGAAACGCCCGACGTCGCGAAGAGCACGCCTGCGATCGTCTGGCTCGCGTTCGGCATCCATGGCAACGAGTCGTCGTCGGCCGAGGCGTCGATGCTCGTGGCGAGCACGCTGCTGCACGATGCCGACGCGACGAAGCTGCTCGATGACGTGGTCGTGCTCATCGATCCGCTCGAGAATCCCGACGGCCGCGAGCGCTACATCTCCTGGTTCCATCGCACGCGCGGCATGCGTCCGAATGCGAATCCCGATGCGTTCGAGCATCGCGAACCGTGGCCCGGCGGGCGCTACAACCATTACCTCTTCGACATGAATCGCGACTGGGCGTGGATGTCGCAGCGCGAAACGCAGGCGCGCGTCGCGCTCTATCCGAAGTGGAACCCGCAGGTCTTCGTCGACTTCCACGAGATGGGACACGAGTCGACGTACTTCTTCCCACCCGACGCGAAGCCGATCAATGCGAACGTGCCGAAGGACGTCGAGAAATGGCTCGACACGTTCGGCCGCGCGAATGCCGAAGCATTCTCGAAAAAAGGGTGGCCGTTCTTCGTCGCCGAGCGCTTCGACCTCTTCTATCCCGCGTACGGCGACTCATGGCCCGCGCTGCACGGCGCGATCGGCATGACGTACGAAGTCGCGGGACACAGCCGCGCCGGCACCGCGGTCGAGCGCGATGACGGCACCGTGCTCACGCTCGCCGATTGCATCGCGCGGCACTTCACTACCGGCATGGCCACCGTGCGCACCGCCGCGGCGAATCGCGAGCAGCTCCTGCGCTACACGTACGAAAACGCGCGGATGAATCTCGACGGCGGCAAGAACACGTTTCTCATTCTTCCGGGCTCGCCGAATTACGACGCTCTCATCGACATGCTGCGACGCCAGCAGATCCGCGTCGATGTGCTGAGCGCCGCGACGACGTTGCGCGCGACGCGCGTCGATCGCGACGCGGCGGAAAATCACACGTTCCCTGCCGGCACCGCCATCGTCTCCACGAAGCAACCCCTCGGCGGCCTCGCGCAGACGCTGCTCGAAAAAAATCCTGTGTTTTCGAGGGGATTTCTCGAAGAACAGCGCGCGAAGGCGCTCGCCGACGAGCCCGATGATTTCTACGACCTCACCACGTGGTCGATGCCGCTGGCGATGAACGTCGAAGCGTATTGGACCGCGTCGCCGATCACCGGCTCGACGAAAGCGTACGAGAGCGCGGCTGCGACTCTGTTCCGTTCCGCTTCGTACGGCTATTTAATTGACGGACTCGATCCGCAGCTCTATCGCTTCGTGGGACGCCTGCTCGCGAACAACGTGAAATTCAGCGTGAGCGACAGCGCCGTCGTGCACGACGAGCACGAGCTTGCGCGCGGAACGCTCGTCATCCTCAAAGGCAACAACGCGAGCGACGTCGACGCGAAACTCGAAAAGCTCGCGCGCGAGGCCGGCGTGACGATCATCCCGGTCGAATCAGGATGGAGCGGCGGAACGTCGTTCGGTTCCGACAAGATTCACTTCGTCAAGAACCCGAAGATCGCGCTCGTTGGCGGACCCGGCACCGCATCGACGTCGTACGGAATGCTCTGGCACACGCTCGACATCGATACGCCGATTCCGCACAACACGCTCGCGCTCGAGTCGCTGCGCGGCCTCGACCTCCACGACTTCGACGTGCTCGTCTTCCCCGACGGCAGCTACGCCGACCGCCTCGGCAAGCGCGGCGTCGAGAAGATCAAGGCGTGGGTCAACGACGGCGGGACGATCGTCGCCGTGAAGGGCGCGAATGCGTTCCTGCGTGAAAAGGACGTCGAGGTCTCGAAGCTGAAGCCGTGGGAGCCGCCGAAGAAGAAA
>DATKFO010000634.1:0-4831 GCA_035544355.1 Thermoanaerobaculia bacterium | reverse complement strand
GCGCGCGATCTCCGGCACTTTGCACGTGCCCCAGAAACGCATCCGCAGAATCAACCGGTCTTCGGGTGATAACGCAGCGATCACGCGATCGATTGCCTGCGCCGCCGTGCGCACCGTTCGCTCGCGGTCGCGCGCCTGGAGCTGCTCCTCGGCGACCGCCGGCGTCGATGCCGCGTCGGCGGAAACGTCATCGTTCACGAGCACCGGACGCGGCTGCCGCGACGGTAACCGCACGTAAATCGACTCGAGCTCCACGACTGTGTACACGCCACCCGCGCGCGTCGTCAGAATCGACACCGCCTCCGTGAACGTGTAGCCGTCGCGCGTGAGCAATCGCTCGAGCGTGATCGCCTTGTCGCCGAGGCGTTTTGCTTCGGCGGATGGGCGCCACTTGCCCCACTGCTCGATGCGATATTGATGATAGAGGCGGGTGATCACCGTCGTGAGATACGTCGAGAACGAGCTGCGTCCCTCGAACTTCCGGATGATCGCGTAGTCGTTCTCGATCAGCCGCAGCCGAACCTCGGCAGTGAACTCCGCCGCATCGTCGTCACGGACGTGATTACGGCGGCAGATGAACGCGGCGATTCGTTCGATCGTGCTCAGGTTTTGCAGAAACAGATCTGCTGTTTCCATCCAAAGTCACCGAACGGTGTCTTGTGCCGATGCAGCGCCGCAAGGTCCCGCTGGCTGAAGCTCCCAATGTTGTCTGTGATCGGCGGCAGTCTAGCAGGAGAACTTCTTCGCGTCTGTCAGACGTTGACCTGTTATACCCTCCCAGGGTATAGCATCCGACGCCATGGACGAACGCTCCCGCAAAAAAGAAGACACCGGCGTGCACAAACGCCTCCGCGATCAGGCCCTCGTGCGCCTCAAACGCATCGAAGGACAAGTGCGCGGCGTGCAACGAATGGTCGAGGAAGAGCGCTACTGCGCCGACGTGCTCGTGCAGGTCTCGGCGATCCACGAGTCGCTCCGATCGGTCGCACAGCTGATGCTTCGCGGCCACCTCGAGCACTGCGCCGCCGATGCGATCCGCTCGTCCGACGCCGACCGTCGCCAGCGCATGTACGACGAGCTGACGGAGCTCTTCTCCAAACACATGAGGTGATCCCGAAGTGCCCACGACGACCGAAGAACCGAAAGCCTGTTGTCATGACGCAGCCGCCCGGCCGGCGCCGATTACGAACGCGACCGAGTGGACGTGCCCGATGCATCCCGAAGTCGTGCGCGATCGGCCGGGCTCGTGCCCGATTTGCGGGATGGCGCTCGAACCTCGCGTTGCATCGCTCGATGAAAAACCGAACGAAGAACTGATCGACATGCAGCGCCGCTTCTGGATCGGCGCCGCACTCACTGCGCCGCTGCTCATCATCGCGATGGCGGAAATGTTCGTGCACGTTCAGGCGCGATGGCTGCCGTGGCTCGAGCTCGTGCTCGCCACCCCCGTCGTGCTTTGGTGCGGCTGGCCGTTCTTCGAGCGCGGCGCACGCTCGATCGTCACGCTGCGCCTCAACATGTTCACGCTCATCGCGCTCGGCACCGGCGCAGCGTACGTGTCGAGCATTGTCGCGCTCTTCCGCCCCGGCCTCTTCTTCTACTTCGAGCCTGCCGCCGTCATCATCACGCTCGTGCTTCTCGGACAAGTGCTCGAGCTCCTCGCACGCGAGAAAACCTCCGGCGCAATTCGCGCGCTTCTCGGACTCGCGCCGAAAACTGCGCGTGTGATCGAGCGCGATGGCAGCGATCGCGATATCTCCGTCGACGACATCGTGCCCGGCATGCGCATCCGCGTGCGTCCAGGCGAGCGCATCGCCGTCGACGGCATCGTGATCGAAGGACACGGCACCGTCGATGAGTCGATGATCACCGGCGAGCCGATTCCTGTCGAGAAAACGAAAGACGCGAAGGTGACCGCGGGGACAATCAACAACAACGGCGCGTTCGTCATGCGTGCAGAACGCGTCGGCGCCGATACGCTGCTCTCACAAATCGTGCGCATGGTCGCCGAAGCGCAGCGCAGCCGCGCACCGATCCAGAAACTCGCCGACGTCGTCTCCGCGTGGTTCGTGCCCGCAGTGATCGTCGTCGCCGTAATCGCGTTGATTGCAACGGGATCGATCGTGAACGCAGTCGCCGTTTTGATCATCGCCTGCCCCTGCGCTCTCGGACTCGCGACGCCGATGTCCGTGATGGTCGCGACGGGCCGCGGCGCGACGGAAGGCATCCTCATCAAAAATGCCGAGGCGCTCGAGAAACTTGCGAAAGTCGACACGATCATCGTCGACAAGACCGGCACGCTCACCGAAGGCAAACCGAAACTCATCGCGATCGAGCCCGCGAACCAATTCGATCAAGAAACGCTGCACACGCTCGTCGCATCGGTCGAGCGCGCAAGCGAACATCCGCTCGCGGATGCGATCGTGCGCGGCGCGCAAACGATGACCGCGACGAACGTGCGGACGATTGCGGGTCAAGGCATCAGCGGAATCGTGAACGGCCGCCGCATCGTCGCCGGCAACGCGAAATTCACGGGCGCGACGCCCATCGATCGCAGCGACGGCTCGACATTGGTGTACGCGAGCATCGACGACCAATACGCCGGCGTGTTCGTGATCGCCGATCCGATCAAAGAGTCGACGCCGCAAGCGCTCGCGGAACTGAAAGCGCGCGGCATTCGCGTCACGATGCTAACCGGCGACGCGCGCGCGACCGCAGAAGCCGTCGCGAAAAAACTCGGCATCGATGATTTCGTGGCCGAGGTGCTGCCGGCGCAGAAAGAAGAACTCGTGCGCAAGCTGCAGAGCGAAGGACGCATCGTCGCCATGGCCGGCGACGGCGTGAACGACGCCCCCGCACTCGCACGCGCCGACGTCGGCATCGCGATGGGTCACGGCACCGACATCGCGATCGAAAGCGCCGGCGTCACGCTCGTGAAAGGCGACCTACGCGGCATCGTCCGCGCACGCAACCTCAGCGAATCGATGATGCGCAACATCCGCCAAAACCTCTTCTTCGCCTTCATCTACAACATCGTCGGCGTCCCGATCGCCGCCTTCGGCCTGCTCAGCCCGATGATCGCGAGCACGGCGATGACGTTCTCGAGCGTAACGGTGATCGGAAACGCGCTGCGGCTGCGGCGCGCTGCGAAAAACGTAGGGCCGGCTCTCTAGCCGGCCCGGACCGGCTGAGAGCCGAGCGTGACATCTTGACATCCTCCAAGTTTAGACTTAGTCTAAACACCGTGACGAAACGAACCGACACGGCCACCACCCTCCGCGATCACGGCATCCAGCCGTCCGCGCAGCGCGTGGCCGTCGCCGACTACGTCTTGCACACGGTCGAGCACCCCTCGGCCGACCTCGTCTGGAAACGCGTCCGCGACCAGTTCCCCTGGATCTCGCGAGCGACGGTCTACAACACGCTCAACCTTTTCGTCGACAAGGGCCTGCTCCGGCGGCTCAACTTCGCCGAGGATTCGGTCGTGTTCGATCCGAAGCTCGATACCCACCATCACTTCATCGATGAAAAGACCGGCACGATCCACGACATCCCGTGGGACAAAGTGCAGGTCTGCAACATCGAGGCGATGCGCGGCTACGAGATCCACGACTACCAGGTCGTAATGCGCGGAATCAAAAGAAACCGGCAGTAAATCAAAACAAGGAGTGATTCATACCGATGTTGACCGTTGGCGATAAGTTTCCCGAGTTTCACCTCAATGCAAACGTGAGCCGCGACAAGGGCAAGGAATTCAAGGCCCTTTCGAACAAAGACTTCAAAGGCAAGTGGATCGTTTTCTACGCCTACCCGAAAGACTTCACGTTCATCTGTCCCACCGAGATCGTCGAGTTCGGCAAGCACACACAGGACTTCGCGGACCGCGATGCGGTCGTGATCGGTGGCTCGACCGACAACGAGTACTCGCACCTCGCGTGGCGCAATGCGCATGCGGATCTCGCCGATCTGCCGACGCCGCTCGTGCACATCACGCCGAAGTTCGCGAGTGAGCTCGGCATCATCCACAACCAGGCCGGCGCCGCGCTCCGCGTGACGTTCGTCGTCGATCCGGACGGCATCATCCGCTCGGTCAGCGCGTACGACCTCTCGGTCGGCCGCAACGTCGGCGAAGTGCTGCGCACGCTCGACGCCCTGCAGACCGATGAGCTCTGCCCCTGCAACTGGAAGAAGGGCGAAGACACGATCAAGGTCGCGTGATCATGAGCGCCGTCGAAGAGCTTCGCGCGTCAATTCCCGAGACCGCGCGCGACATCAAACTGAATCTGCAGAGCGTTCTGCAGCCCGGGACTCTCTCGCCGGCGCAGCGCTGGGGAGTGGCGATCGCAAGCGCGGTCGCCACTCGCAACCAGCCGCTGCGCGACGCGATCCTCGCTGACGCACGCGTCGAAGTCGGCGAAGACGTCATCGATGACGCGATCGCCGCGGCCGCGCTGATGGCGATGAACAACGTCTACTACCGCTTCCGCCACCTCGTCGGAAAAGAGTCGTACTCGCAGAAACCGGCGCGCCTGCGCATGCAGCGCATCGCGAAGCCGGCGACGAATAAAGCCGACTTCGAGCTGTTCTGCCTCGCGGTGAGCGCGATCAACGCCTGCGAGATGTGCATCCGCTCGCACGAGGCCGTCGTGACCGAGGGTGGGATCAGCGAGGATCAGGTGCACGACGCGATTCGCATCGCCGCGACGATCAACGCGAGCGCGCTGGCGATCGAGTTGCCGGTGCCGGTTTTGGCGTAGGTGTGGAGTGCGCGCGGCCATGCCGCCGCTTTGGGTCGCATGTTCGGGTTTCGAGGTTGCGACCCAAAGCGGCG
>DATKFO010000633.1:0-24200 GCA_035544355.1 Thermoanaerobaculia bacterium | reverse complement strand
ACGTCTTCATCGTGGGATCGACGAAGAACACGCGGCGCGAGCCGTCGGTCGTGATCACGTAGGTTCCCGGCGGATAGGTATTTCCACCGATGACGTCGATGCGCGACTTATCGCCCTCGATGATCGCGCGTGCGCTCATATCGGTTGAGGGCATCGCTTCAGTGTCCGACGAGCTCTTCTGAAAAAACTCGTACTGGACTGCCGCAAACATCGGAAGCGTGACGAAGAGCGCCACCACCACGACCACCACCAGCGCATTTTTCATCTCAATAACCTCGGCAGTTTCGCCGAGTATACACGGGAAATTTTCGTTCCGCGGGCGCCGGTTCAGGCAGCGCATGTTCAATGGAAAGCTTTCAGGGGTCGTCGTTTGTGCGGCCGTGCTGTCGATGCCCGCGTTTGCGGCGAAGCCGAAGACGCCGACCGTCTCGCTCGAGACCGTCGTGAAGAAAGTACAGGAGCAGCAGAAGAAGACGACGACGCTCCAGGCGGACTTCCGCCAGGAGAAAGAGCTCGCGCTTCTCTCGAAGCCTGAAGTCTCCACCGGCACGTTCGTCTTCTCGAAGCCGAACAACGTGCTCTGGACGTACGACGCGCCGAAGAAAGTGCAGATGCTGATCGCCGGCGGCGCGATGACGACGTATTTTCCCGATCTCGCGAAAGCCGAGCGCATCGACGTGAAGCGCTTCGAAGACCGCATCTTCAAGTACATGGGCGCATCGGGCGCGATCGACGAGCTCGCGCGCTACTTCGATTTCACGTTCACCGATACCTCGACGAGCCCGACGTGGCAGCTCGATCTCACGCCGAAGAATCGCGTCGTCGCGAAGCGCGTGAAGAGCATCAGGCTCTGGATCGACAAGAAGAACTACCTCACCACGAAGATCGAGTACGTCGAGGGCGACGGCGACATCACGCGCTACGAGTTCTCGAACATCAAGGTCAACGCACCCGTCGCGCAGAGCCGTTTCACGCTCAACCTTCCGGCAAACGTGAAGGTCGAGCAGATGAAGCTTCAGTAGGCAGTTGGCGGTGGGCAGTGGGCAGAACAGCCGTCTGACGTTCGAGCTGCTCCAGCAGGACGGAGCCGCACGACTCGGTCGTGTGACGACGCGGCACGGCGTGATCGATACGCCGGTGTTCATGCCGGTGGGCACGCTCGCATCGGTCAAGAGCTTGACGACCGAGCAACTCTCGCGACTCGGCCCGCAAATCATCCTCTCGAATACCTATCACCTCATGCTCCGCCCCGGCGTCGAGCTGCTCGAGAAGATGGGCGGTCTTCACAAGTTCATGGGATGGGATCGCGCGATCCTCACGGACTCGGGCGGCTTCCAGCTCTTCTCGCTCGCGTCGATCCGCAAGATTCGCGAAGAAGGCGTCGAGTTCCGCAGCCATATCGACGGCAGCCAGCACTTTCTCTCGCCGGAAAAATCGGTGGAGATCCAAACGCGGATGGGCGTCGACATCGCAATGGCGTTCGACGAATGTCCCGCGTACGGGATCTCGCACGCGGAAGTCGAGAAGTCGATGCACATGACGCATCGCTGGGCCGCGCGATCGCTCACCGCTCGCACGGGTGCATCCGCGCTGTTCGGAATCGTGCAAGGCGGTATTCATCACGATCTGCGCAAGCGGAGCGTCGAAGAAATCGCGGCGCTGGATTTTGACGGCATCGCGATCGGCGGCGTCTCCGTCGGTGAGCCGAAGCACGAAATGATGGACGTCGTGCAATTCACCGCGCCGCTGCTTCCCGTCGATCGCCCGCGCTACCTGATGGGCGTCGGCACGCCGGAAGATCTGGTGAACTGCGTCGCCGCCGGAATCGACATGTTCGACTGCGTGATGCCGACGCGCAACGCACGCAACGGCACGCTCTTCACGAGCAGCGGGAAGATCCAGATCAAGAACGCGAAGTACGTCGCGGACGATCGTCCGCTCGATCCGGAATGCTCGTGCACGACGTGCACGACGGTGTCGCGCGCGTACCTGAGGCACCTCTATCTCAACGACGAAATTGCCGCGCTCGTCTACAACACGATCCACAACATCTCGTTTTACCTTGACTTGATGCGGCAGATTCGGCAGTCTATCGCGTCCAATTCCTTCGCGGCGTACCGCGAGACTTTCCTGGCGAAGGTCGCGATTGGCGACCCGCAAAAAGAAGAAATCCGATGAATGCGATAGCTCTGCTCCAAAGTACGGGTGCCACGCCGGCCCTTCTGCAATTTCTGCCGCTCCTTGCGATCGCGGTGGTTTTCTACTTCATCGTCATCGCACCGGCGAACAAGCAGCGCAAGCAGCAACAGGCGATGCTCGGCTCGCTCAAGAAGGGCGATCGCGTCGTCACGACCGGCGGGATTTACGGAACGGTCCAGGGTGTTGAGGCCGAAGTTGTTTATCTGAAGATTGCCGAGAATGTAAAGGTGAAGGTCGCGCGTTCTGCGATCACCGGAATCGTTGCCGGTGACGCGGAAGCCTGATGGCACGCGGACTCCCTCCGGAGGAACTCTCTTGAACACTACTCTTTGGTGGAAACTGCTGCTGGTCATCGGCGTCCTCGTCATCTTCACGGTGCCGATCATTCCGACGAGCAGCCGTCCCGAGCCGATTCACTACGGGCTCGATCTCAAAGGCGGCATTTACCTCAAGATGCAGGTGAGGATCGAGGAAGCGACGAAGCTCGAGATCGACCAGGCGGTCGAGCTGATGAAGACGCAGTCCGTCACGCAGAAGCTTCCGACGCCTGCCGTCGTCGCCACGAGCCCGACCTCGTTCCACGTGACGCAGCCGACCGGCGTCTCGACCGCGGACTACGAGCGCATCGGCAAGGATTCGCTCGGCCAGTTCGAAGTCTCGCCGGGCGAGAAGGGCGGCCTCGATTTCAAATTGAAGCCGCAGGCCATCGCCCAGCTGCAGCGCGACACGATCAGCCAGGCCGTCGAGACCATCCGCACCCGCGTGGACGCACTCGGCGTCGCGGAGCCGAACATCGCTCCGGAAGGCGACGATCGCATCGTCGTGCAGCTGCCGGGTGTCGATGATCCGGCGCGCGTGAAGGACATCATCAAGACCACCGCGCAGCTGCAGTTCCGTATCGTCGAAGGAAATCCGGGACCGAGTGAAGAAGCGGTGCTCGCCTCACTTCCCCCGAACGTTCGCAACGAAGTCGACGTCTTCCCCGGCAACAAGGAAGATCAGCTCGGACGCACCACCGGCGTCGAGTGGTACGCCGTGCGCAAAACCGTTCCCGTCAGCGGACGCGATCTCAAGACCGCGCGCGTCGAGAAAGGCCGCGTCGGCGAGCCGGTCATCGGCTTCAAGCTCACGCCGGAAGGCGCGCCGAAGTTCCAGGCGCTCACCGGACAGAACGTCGGCCGCTTCCTCGCGATCGTGCTCGATAAGCGCGTCGTCTCCGCGCCGCGCATCAACTCCGAAATCTCCGACTCCGGCGTGATCGAAGGAACGTTCACGCAGCAACAGGCCTCGGATCTCTCGCTCATCCTCCGCAGCGGCTCGCTGCCCGCGTCGCTCGACATCGTCGAGGAGCGCACGGTCGGACCGTCGCTCGGACGCGACTCGATCCGCAAAGGCGTGATGGCGTCGCTCATCGGCTTCGCGCTCCTCGTCGGCGCCGTGCTCCTCTACTACAAGGGCGCGGGCGTCAACGCAGTGCTCGCGCTGCTGCTCAACCTCGTGATCCTGCTCGGCATGATGGCGTTCTTCGGCGCGACGCTCACGCTGCCCGGCATCGCCGGCATCATCCTCACGCTCGGCATGGCCGTCGACTCGAACGTGCTCGTGTTCGAGCGCATCCGCGAAGAGCTGCGCGAAGGAAAGACCGTCACCGCGTCGATCGATCAGGGATTCTCGCGCGCGTTCGGAACGATCATCGACACGCACATCACCACCATCGTGTCGGCGCTCTTCCTCTTCCAGTTCGGCACCGGTCCGATCAAGGGATTCGCCGTGACGCTGCTCATCGGTCTCGGCGCGTCGGTGTTCACCGCGTTCTTCGTCTCGCGCATCATCTTCGACCTCATGTACCGGCCGACCGATCGCCCGGCTGAGATCAGCATCTAGCAGCAGGAGCGGACCATGCAGATTTTCGTCAACACCAACTACGATTTCGTGAAGTACCGCTGGCGGATGGTGATCTTCTCGACACTATTCGTCCTCGCGGGACTCGGTGTCTTCTTCACGAAGGGCATCAACCTCGGCATCGACTTCTCCGGCGGCGCGAGCATCACGCTGAAGTTCCAGGGCACGCCGCCGATCGGCCAGCTCCGCGGACATCTGCCGGAGTCGAGCATCCAGCAGTTCGGCAAGGTGACGGACAACCAGGTGCTCATTCGCCTGCCCGAGCTCAAGCGCGAAGGCGACTACGCCGGTGAGACCGTCAAGAAGCTGCACGCCGCGCTGAATCCGCAAGGCGGATCGAAGCTCGATCTCAACTTCGACGGCAGCGACAAGATCGCGTCGCTCCTGCAGCAGCGCGACCCCGACATCCAGGGAACGAAGGATGGGGCGACGCACTACAAAGCCATCTCCGACAAGATCATCAAGGCGCGATCCGCCGTCGGCATCTTCTCGAACATGAGCCAGGTGTCGAGCGTCGAAGGTGTTTCCTCGGCCGTCTCCGGCGTGCTCGCACGTGAGACGTACCTCGGCACGTTCAACGTGCTCAGTCAGGAGACCGTCGGGCCGCAGGTCGGCTCCGAGCTCCAGACCAAAGCGATGTGGGCCATCATCCTGTCGTCGGTCGCGATGGGTCTCTACATCTGGCTGCGCTTCGACTTCACGTTCGGTCTCGCCGCGGTCGCGTGCATCATCCACGACGTGCTCGTGGCGCTCGCGTTCCTCGTCATGATCCGCCTCGAGTTCTCGCTGAACGTCGTCGCGGGCTTGCTGACCGTCGTCGGCTACTCGATCAATGACACGGTCGTCATGTACGACCGCGTGCGCGAGAACAAGCGGAAGATCAAGAAGGGCATGTCGCTCGGCGAGCACATGAACCTCGCGATCAACCAGACGCTGTCGCGCACGATCCTCACGAGCGGCTCGGTGTTCCTCGTGCTCCTCGCGCTGCTCGCGTTCGGCGGCGAAGTCATTCGCGGCTTCTCGTGGATCCTCACCATCGGCGTCATCTCCGGCACGTTCTCGACGCTGTACCTCGTCCCCGCCGTGGCGATGTGGTGGGAGAACTGGCGCGGCAACGGAGCCACGCGCGCAACCGTGCCGGCGCGCTCCGAAGCTCGCGAAGAAACGCCGCAGCAGCGCAAGCGCCGCTCGGCATAAGCACAGGTGCATAGGTTTCACGGGTGAATAGGTGCATAGGGGTCTTAGCCCCTGTGCACCTCCGTTCTCCTGTGCACCTCTGCACCTATGTCCGATAGACTCCGGCGCCGCAAGGAGCTATCGATGCCTGACAACAACCGCGACGAGGCGCTCGAGTACCACTCATCCGGCCGCCCCGGAAAAATCGAGGTCGTCCCGACGAAGCCGACGGCGACGCAGCGCGATCTCGCGCTCGCGTACACGCCCGGCGTAGCCAAGCCCTGCCTCGAGATCGCGAAGAATCCCGCCGACGTCTACAAGTACACCAACAAAGGCAACCTCGTCGCCGTGATCAGCAACGGCACGGCAGTCCTCGGCCTCGGCAACATCGGTCCCGCCGCAGGCAAGCCGGTGATGGAAGGCAAAGGCGTTCTCTTCAAGCGCTTCGCCGACATCGACGTCTTCGATCTCGAGATCGATACGCACGACACCGAAGAATTCATCCGCTGCGTGAAAGTGCTCGAGCCGACGTTCGGCGGGATCAATCTCGAAGACATCGCCGCGCCCGAATGCTTCGAGATCGAAACGCGGCTGAAGCAGGAGATGAAGATCCCCGTCTTTCACGACGATCAGCACGGCACCGCGATCATCTCCGCCGCCGCGCTCATGAACGCGCTCGAAGTCGCGGGCAAGAAAATCGAGAACGTGAAGGTCGTCATCTCCGGCGCGGGCGCCGCGGCGATGGCGTGTCTGCGCCTCTACATCACGCTCGGCCTGCGCAAAGAAAACGTGATGCTCACCGATCGTCACGGCGTGATCTACAAAGGCCGCAAAGACGACATGACGCCGTACAAAGAAGAGTTTGCGGCCGACACGGACCGTCGATCGCTTGCCGATGCGCTCAGAGGCGCCGACGTGTTCGTCGGACTCTCCGCCGGCGGCATCATGACGCAGGACATGGTTTGCTCCATGGCCGACAACCCGATCGTGTTCGCGATGGCGAATCCGAATCCGGAGATCGGCTACGACGAAGCGTGCGCCGCGCGCAAAGACGTGATCATGGCCACCGGCCGCTCCGACTATCCGAACCAGGTCAACAACGTGCTCGGCTTTCCGTTCATCTTCCGCGGCGCACTCGATTGCCGCGCGACCACGATCAACGAAGAGATGAAGCTCGCCGCATCGCACGCGCTCGCGGATCTCGCAAAGCAGGACGTTCCCGATTCTGTGCTGCGCGCGTACGGCCAGGATCGCATCACGTTCGGCCGCGAGTATCTGATTCCGAAGCCGTTCGACTATCGCGTGCTGCTCAACGTGCCGGTGGCGGTTGCGCGCGCGGCCGCGGAGACCGGCGTCGCGCAGGAGCCGATCGAAGACTACGAAGCGTATCGCCGCAAGCTCGAGCACATGCTCGGACGCTCGCGCGGCCTGATGCACGACATCTACGCGCGCGCGAAGCGCGACCCGAAACGCATCGTGTTTCCCGAGGGCGATCAGGAAAAGATCATCCGCGCCGCGAAGATCCTCATCGACGAAGGACTCGCGCATCCGATCCTGCTCGTGCGCCGCGAAGAGATCCTGCCGCTGCTGCAGAAGTACCACGTCGATGAATCGAAGGTGACGATCATCGACATCAACAACTCGCCGAAGTACGAGGAGTACGCGCAGCGCTTCGCCGAGCTGCGCCGCCGCCACGGCATCACGTACTCCGACGCGATCCGCATCCTCAACAGCCGCAACTACTACGCGATGATGATGATCGTCGCCGGCGACGCCGACGGCGTGATCGCCGGTCTGCGCGCGTACTACCCGGCGACGATTCGTCCCGCGCTGCAGATCGTGAAGACGCGCGCGAACGTGCGTCACGTGTCGGGCGCGTATCTGCTGATGTTCAAGAACCGCTCACTCGTGCTCGCGGATACGACCGTCAACATCGATCCCGATGCGGAGACGCTCGCCGAGATCGCCGAGCAGACCGCGGAGACGGCGAAGCGCTTCAACATCGAGCCACGCATCGCCATGATCTCGTTCTCGAACTTCGGCTCGACCGAACACCGCGAAACGGAGAAAGTCCGCAAGGCCGTGCAGATCCTGAAGGAGCGCCGCCCGGACCTCATCGTCGAAGGAGAGATGCAGGCCGATCTCGCCGTCACCCCGGAAGTCATCTCCGGCGACTACCCGTGGAGCGCGATTCAAGGCGACGCCAACGTGCTCGTCTTCCCGAGCCTCGACGCCGCCAACGCCGCCTACAAACTTCTCTGGCGCCTCGGCGGAGCCGAAGTCATCGGCCCGATCCTGCAAGGCCTCGCGAAGCCCGTCCACGTCCTCCAGCGCGGCGTCGACGTGAACGACATCGTGAACATGGCCGCGATTGCCGTGCTGGATGCGCAGGAGCTTTCGTAGTTCATCCCTCGCGCTGGTCGGGATCAACTGCGACACCTCACCTGGCCACAATGCACGACCGCACCAGCGCCGAAAGCGCGCCGATGTCGAACGGCTTTGGCAGGAACGCGCAGATCCCCTGGTCGACGGCGGTCGCGACCGCGGGATCGCGATTCGCGCTGACGATGATCACGGGGATCGCGCGCAGTTGCGCGTCGTGCGAGCGCTCGCGGAGCACGTCCCATCCCGAGAGCACCGGCATCATCAGATCGAGCACGACGACGTCGGGGTTCTCGCTGCGCATGAGGTCGAGTGCCTCGAGTCCGTTGGCGGCCTCGAGAAACGTGTAGCCGTCGCGGCGGAGCGCGGCCACGATCATCTTGCGAATGCTCGTGTCGTCATCCACGACGAGAACGCGAAACAGCTGGGCCGCGACTTCTTGCTCCACGCGAAAAAAATCCCGGGGAATTATGCATGAGAGGTGTCGTTAACGCGCACCGTGAAGATTGCTGTTGCGATGTCGGGCGGAGTCGACTCATCGACTGCCGCGTACCTGCTGAAATCGCAGGGGCACGAGATCGTCGGTCTTTCGATGCAGATGTACGACAACCTCACGAACGCCGAGACGACGTACGGAGGCTGCTGCACGATCGACGACCTCGCGGACGCCCGGCGTGTCGCCTGGAAGCTCGAGATCCCGCACTTCACGCTCAACCTCGAGTCGAATTTTCACGAGAAAGTCATCACGCCGTTCGTGCAGGGCTACCTCGGCGGTGTCACGCCGAGCCCGTGCGTGCTCTGCAACACGCACGTGAAGTTCGATCTCTTTCATCGTAAGGCGCTCGCAATCGGCGCGTTGCGCATCGCGACGGGCCACTACGCACGCATCACGCGCAATGAGCGCGGCCTCTTCGAGCTGCGCAAGGCGATCGACGTCGCGAAGGACCAGTCGTACTTCCTCTTCGAGCTCTCGCAGAAGCAGCTGAGCGACGCGCTGTTTCCGCTCGGCGAGCTGACGAAGCCCGAGGTGCGCGACATTGCGGAAGAGGCCGGGCTTTCGGTTGCGCGCAAGAAAGAGTCGTACGAGATCTGCTTCGTCCCGCAGAAAGACGGCTACGCGAAGATCGTCGAGCGCGAATCGGGAATCGCGCCGGGCGAAGCAGCGGGCGAGATCGTCGACGTCGACGGCAACGTCGTCGGCCAGCACGACGCGTACTACGCATTCACGATCGGACAGCGCCGCGGTCTCGACATCGGCGGTACCGCGGAGCGCACGTACGTCGTCGACGTGAATCCGTTCACGAAGCGCGTTGTGGTCGGTCCCGCATCCGTGCTCGAGAAAGACGAGCTGATCGCGGAGCGCGTGCATTGGATCAGCGGCGAGCCACCTTCAAGTCCACTTGAAGTACAGGCGCGCGTGCGCTCGCGCATGGCGGATGTCGTCGCGACCGTCACACCGCTCGACAACGATCGCGCACGCGTGTCGTTCGCGCACAAGCTCCGCGCAATCGCACCCGGCCAGGCAGTCGTCTTCTACCAGAACGATCTCTGCCTGGGCGGCGGCTGGATCAGCAAAAGTTAACCCCGAGCGAAGTCGAGGGGTCAGCGGAGCCATCACGACGCACGTGCACGAAGTCTTGCCGCACGTGCGTTCGAACTTCGTGGACGACCAGCGCGGTGGCTCCATTGACCCCTCGACTTCGCTCGGGGTTAACGACCTAGCTGCGCGAGCTTCGCGTCGATCGACGGTACCCACTCCGCCGTGCACGCCGGATGCGCGCGCGCCTGCGTCAGCGCTTTCTTCGCGCCGGCGACGTCACCCTTCGCACGCAGCAGCGCGCCGACTTTCATCAGCGCGTTGATCGTGCCGGTGCTGTTCGGATCGGCGGCGACGATGCGTTCGTAGAGATAGAGCGCCCAATCGCGATCGCCTGCGCGTTCGAACGATGCAGCCGCGCGCGCGAAAAACTTCGGCAGCGGTGGTCCCTGACGATCGCTTGCGAGCTCTTCGACCAACTCGAGCGCAACGTCCTGCTGCTTGAGCTCGGAGTAGCGGCCGAAGAGCCGCGTGGCGTACGTGTCGACCGCGGCCAAGTCGCTGTTGTCGTGCGCGATGTCGATGCCGAGGCGGAGCGCGTCGACATTTTGCGGATCGTCGCGGAGCACGGCGTCGATGAGCTGCTTGAGATCGGAGTAGCGCGCCGCGTGACGATTCTCGATCACGTGCGTGAGGCGATCATCGGCTTTCCACGTCGTCTGCTTCTCGATCACCGGCTTGATGAACTTCTCCTCGATGTTCGTCACCTTGATCACGCACGCGAACACGAGTCCGAACAGAAATCCGCCGACGTGCGCGGAGAACGCGACGCCTGGTCCGTTCGACTCGATGCTCATGTCCCAAACCTGCTCCGCGAACCAGAGCGGCAGCACGACGAACGCGGGAAGAAAAAATCGGAAGTGAAACGTGGGGCGCAGAAGAAACGGAATGAAGATGAACTCGACCTTCGACGTCGCGAAGCGAACGAGATACGCGCCCATCACGGCCGCGATTGCGCCCGATGCGCCGAGGAGTGGGATTGTCGATTGCGCGTTGCGGGATGCGTACGTGAGCGTCGCTGCGATGCCGCCAAAGAAGTAGAGCAGCGCGAAGAGCGGGCGGCCGAACACGTCCTCGATGAACGGGCCCGACAAATAGAAAAACAGCATGTTCCCGAACAAATGCATGAAGCCCGCGTGCAGGAACATTGATGTGAACAGCGTCAGCAACTGCCGCTCGGTCGGAATGTACGCGTAGCGAATCGACGGCACGTCGTGCCACGCCTCGACCGCTGCGTCCGCGAGCTCGTTCAATTCTTCCTGCTGCGCGGTGATCGTTTCGGTCGGCGGCAGATACGGCGGCTGATTCGATTTCAACTGGTTTTCGACGTTGTCCGGCAGGATCGCCGCGAGATTCGCGGGGATCTCGAGATAGGGATGCTCCGCGATGTAGCGGATCGCGGCGTTGAACGTCGCGTCGATCTGACTCATGCGAGCGGAGTGCTCGATGATGCCGACGATGATGAAGGCCAGGACGTTTGCGGCGATGATTCCGTACGAGATCCACGCGTGGCGCTGGATCTCCGTCTCATCACGGCCGATCGGAAGAAGAATCATCGGGGTTGATTGACCGGAGGGCCGCTGGCATTTTACGCTGCCGCCGCTTCAGCAAAACAATTCAAGGGGAATTCCATGAGCACGAAGTCGTGGACCGTCGACGCCGACGGTCTCGAGCATCTCGTCACGCTCGATCACGATCCGGCGACGGGACGCACGTCGATTCGCGTCGACGGCAAGATGGCCGCGCGCCCGCTCGCGGCGGATGAGAACGAGCGCAGTTTTCCGGTGGGGTCCGTCGGCTACGTCGTGCGCCGCGCGGGCAAAGACTTCGAGCTCGATTTCGCGCCGCTCGATTTGACGCAAAGGCCGAAGACGTTCTCCGGCACGCAGCCGATTCCGAAGTCCACCGCCGCTGCTGCAGCGCAGGCAAACAAATCAGGAGTCGCGAAGTTCATCCCGATCATCATCGGTGTCGTTGCGTTGATCGGCATCGTGGGCCTGTTCGGTCGCGGCAAGCCGCCGGCTCCGCGCCAGGATCTGAAGTGGATGCCGTACGCCGCGGACGACGGCTCGTTCAAGGTGAATTTTCCCGGTGAGCCGACGCTCGAAGCCGATTCCGAGTTCTACGACAACATCCGTTACACGAGCATCGCGCTCGAAACGCTCGTCGACGAGCAGCACGCGTATCGCGTCGAGTACGTCGATCTCCCGATCGAAGTCGGCGACAGTCAGACCACCGAGGTCCTCCTCGGATGGCTCCATCACTGGATGGAAGACAACCAGGGCACACTCCTCTCACAGAAACCCGACCGCATCGACGGCTTCCGCGGCGTGCACTTCACGGCGCGCTACTCCGCGAACCGCGAGCACCGCGCCGGCATCGCCAGCGGCGACGCGCTGATCGCGTTCCGCCGCGTGTACTTCATCTACGCGGACGTGCCGACGGGAGAAATGAACGCGCCGGAAATCGCGCAGTTCGTCGCTTCGCTCGACGTGCGGTAGATATGGAGTGCGGCGGCCATGCCGCCGCTTTGGGTAGCGTGTTCGGGCTGCGCGGTTGCGCGGTCAGGCGGTCACGCGTCCAGGTTCACCGCGTGACTTCGCAACTTGTCCTGCGCGTGCCACTCGCCGGGGAGTTGCGGATTGCGACGACAGCACGGTTTCCGCGCGGGCGGGCCGCCTGGAGAGGCGGCCCTACGTTGTGGAACGTAGGACATGCTCTCAGCTTGTCCTGCGCGTGCCACTGGCCAGGGAGTGGCGGGCAGCGACGACAGCACGATTTCCGCGTGGCGGGCCGCCTGGAGAGGCGGCCCTACGTTTGAGGAACGTAGGACATGCTCTCAGCTTGTCCTGCGCGTGCCACGTGCGCGGGAGTTGCGGACTGGCGACGACAACACGATTTCCGCGAGGGCGGGCCGCCTGGAGAGGCGGCCCTACGTCGTGAACGTCGGACATGCTCTCAACCTCGCGACCCGAACACGCTACCCAAAGCGGCGGCATGGCCGCCGCACTCCAAAATCACTCCACCGTCACGCTCTTCGCAAGATTGCGCGGCTGGTCGACGTCGCATCCTCGGCGCAGCGCGATGTAGTACGCGAGGAGTTGCGTGGGGACGACGCTGAGGATCGGCTGGAGCGGCTCGATGGTCCAGGGCACTTCGATGTAGTCGTCGGCCATTTTCATCATCGCCTCGTCGCCTTCGTCGCAGATGACGATCAGCTTGCCGTCGCGCGCTTTGGCTTCCTGCAGGTTGGAGACGACTTTTTCGTACACGGGCGTGTGCGTGACGACGGCGACGACGGGCATGTTTTCGTCGATGAGCGCGATCGGGCCGTGTTTCATCTCGCCGGCTGGGTAGCCTTCGGCGTGGATGTACGAGATCTCTTTCAGCTTGAGCGCGCCTTCGAGGGCGATCGGGTAGTGCACTCCGCGGCCGAGGAAGAGGAAGTCCTGGGAGCGGTGGTACTTGTGCGCGAGCTGCTCGATTTTCTTTTCCTGATACTTGAGCAGATGCTCGATTTTGTGCGGGATGACGCGCAGCTCGTGCATCGCGTAGCGCAGGTCGTCGCGATCGTCGCCGCGCAGCTGGCGAATGTAGAGCGAGAGCAGATAGAACGCCGTGAGCTGCGTCGTGAACGCTTTCGTCGAGGCGACGCCGATCTCTGGGCCCGCGTTCGTGTAGATCACGCCGTCGGACATGCGCGTTGCGGCGGCGCCGATCACGTTGCAGATCGTGATCAGCTTCGCCCCCTTCGCTTTTGCTTCCTGCATGCCGGCGATCGTGTCGGCGGTCTCGCCCGACTGCGTCACGCCGATGACGAGCGTCGACTCGTCGATGATCGGATCGCGATAGCGATATTCCGAGCCGTAGTCGACTTCGACTGGAATGCGCGCGGCATTTTCGAGAATGAATTTGCCGACGAGTCCCGCGTGCCATGAAGTTCCGCACGCGACGATGTGGACGCGTTTGAAGCGCGACCACTCCTCGGCGGTGAGCGAGAGATCGTTGAAGAACACTTCGCCCGATTCCTCGAACATCCGCCCGTTGAACGTGTCGCGCACGGCGCGCGGCTGCTCGTGAATCTCCTTGAGCATGTAATGCCGGTAGCCTTCTTTCTCGGCCATCACGGCATCCCACGTGATGCGTTTCGGCGGACGCACGATCAGCTCGTCGCTCTTCGAATAGAGCTCAACCTTCTTGTCATCCGCGACGGCGTACTCGCCGTCTTCGAGATAGATGATGTTGCGCGTGTAGCTGAGCAGCGGCGCGACGTCGGAGGCGATGATGTTCTCGCCTTCGCCGAGTCCGATCACGAGTGGAGGTCCGTGTTTCGCGGCGATGATCGTGCCGGGCTCGGCGCCGTCGATCATCACGAGCGCGTAGTGGCCTTCGAGCTGTTTGAGCGATTGCCGCACGCCTTCGACGAACGTCGCGCCGTTCTTGATCTTCTCTTCGATGAGATGCGCGACGACTTCCGTGTCGGTCTCGGTCGTGAACTTGTGTCCCTTCGACTGCAGATCTTTCTTCAGCGGCAGGAAGTTTTCGATGATGCCGTTGTGGATGACGACGACCTTGCCCGTGCAGTCGCGATGCGGGTGCGCGTTGTTCTCGTTCGGCTTGCCGTGCGTGGCCCAGCGCGTATGGCCCATGCCGAACGTGCCGTGGATTTCCTTCTCTGCGAGCTTCGTCTCGAGATTCGAGAGCTTGCCTTCGGCGCGCACGACTTCGACGCCCGATCCGTTGACGACGGCGATACCGGCGCTGTCGTAGCCGCGGTACTCGAGTTTCTTCAATCCGCCGATCAGAACCGGCACGACGTCACGCGTGCCCGTGTAACCGATGATTCCGCACATGAGAGTTGTCCTTTATGATCGCCGCCGATGAGAAAACTGCTGGCGCTGCTCGTCATCGCAACAATTTCCTGTGGCAAACGCGGAGATCCGCGGCCGCCGGTGCCGGTGATTCCGCAGGCAACGAGCGACCTTGTTGTAACACAGCGCGCCGCCAAAACGATTCTGACCTGGAGCTATCCCTCGCTGACGACGGCGGGCAAGAGCCTCGACCACATCCGCCGCGTCGTCGTGTTTCGTCATGTCGAAGAGCTGCCGGTTTCGGCGATGAAACCGGGTGAAGCCGATCCGACGGTGCCGCAGCCCGTCGCGTTCTTCGCGGGTATGCCGCCGATCGCGCCGGTGCAATTCGCGAAGCTCGCCACACGACTCGACAGCATCGAAGGTGCCAGCCTTCCGGCCGCGACAGTCGGCGCGAAGCTTTTGTACGAAGACACGCCGCCGTTTCAAACGAGCGACGGCCGTCCGGTGCGGGTGACGTATTCGGTCGTCACCGAAGGAATGACCGCGCGAGGCGAGTACTCGAATCTCGCGACGCTCATTCCGCTGCCGGTCGCGGTTCCGCCGGCGTCACTCGTCGCGACGCCGAAAGCTGAAGGCGTCGTGCTGATGTGGAGCGCTCCGAAGGATGCGGTCGCGCCGGGCGCCGCGCCGGTGATCGCAGGCTACAACGTCTATCGATCGCCGGTCGGACAAGTGCCCGATGTGTTCGCAGCGCCTGTGAACGTGTCGCCGATCAGCGTCACGAATTACAACGACGTCCCGCCGTACGGCACGTTCGAATATCGCGTGACCGCAGTCGCATCCGCAGGACCGCCGCGCATCGAGAGCGATCCGTCCGCGGTCGTGAGCGCGACGTACAAGGATCTCGTCCCGCCGCCGCCGCCGACGAACCCGACGGTGCTGACCGAAACGAAGATCGTGCGCCTGCTGTGGGACCCGGTCGACGCATCCGATCTCGACGGTTACAACATCTATCGATGGGAGCAGAAAGCGCGTCTGCTCATGACGCCGCATCCCACGCGCCAGACGAATTTCGGCGACGAGTCCGTGCAGCTCGGCATCACGTACCACTACGACATCACGGCGGTGGACAAAAGCGGCAACGAGAGCAAGCCGGTGAGCTCGGAGGAGTTTCTCGTGCCGAAGACGCCGTGAGGCGTTTCGGAGTGCGGTGGCGGTAGCCACCGCTTTGTGATCCGGATCAGAAAGCGGCGGCTCTGCCGCCGCACTCCTAAACACTCACCGATTTACAAACGCCATGTTCGGATAGCGATCTCCGGCAGCGACTCCTTTCGGTGCGACGGCGTCGATGCGTCCGAGCTCTTCGGGCGTGAGCTCGAGGCCGGCGGCGGCCACGTTTTCTTCGAGGTGGTGCTTCGACTTGCTGCCGGGGATCGGCACGATGTCGTCGCCGCGGGTCAGCACCCATGCGAGTGCGAGCTGCGCGGCGGTGACGCGTTTTTCTTTCGCGATTTCTTCGATGCGATTCACGACATCGAGGTTCTTCGCGAAGTTGTCGCCCTGGAAGCGCGGTGAGTTGCGGCGGTAGTCGCCCGGCTCGAGGTCGTCGATCGTGCGATAGCGGCCGGAGAGGAATCCGCGGCCGATCGGGCTGTATGCGACGAAGCCGATGCCGAGCTCGCGGACCGTGGGCAGGACTTCGTCTTCGGGATCGCGCGTCCAGAGCGAGTACTCGGTCTGCAGCGCGGTGATCGGATGCACTCCATGCGCGCGGCGAATCGTCGCCGGCGCAGCCTCGGAAAGCCCGAGGTAACGGACCTTGCCGGCGCGGACGAGCTCCGCCATCGCGCCAACCGTTTCCTCGATGGGCAGCGTGTTGTCGACGCGATGCTGGTAGTAGAGATCGATGTGATCGACGCCGAGGCGCAGCAATGATGCGTCGCACGCGGCGCGCACGTATTCGGGCTTGCCGTTGATGCCGACCCACGAGCCGTCGTCGTTGCGCTGATTGCCGAACTTCGTCGCGACGACGACGTGGTCGCGCCGCCCGCGAATCGCACGGCCGATGAGCTGCTCGTTCGTGAACGGGCCATACATGTCGGCGGTGTCGAGGAAGTTCACGCCGAGATCGAGCGCTCGATGGATGGTGTCGATCGATTGCGCGTCGTCGTGCGCGCCATAGAACTCGGACATGCCCATGCATCCGAGGCCGATGCTGGAGACGGTGAGTGCGTTGCCGAGAATGCGAGATTTCATGGGGGAACTCTATCGCGCGTTTGGAGTGCGGCGATCGCAATCGCCGCTTTTGCACAGGCATCGCGAAAACTGTCGAAGAGCTGCGACTGCGGTCGCAGCACTCCATATCAGCGCAGAAGTTCGAGCAATCGCTGCGGATCACTCGTCGGCTCCTTGCACACGTAGCCGCTGCAAATGTACGCGAGGGATCGATCGAGCGGCCGGTTCTGCATCAGCGGCAAGTCCGATGACTGTACGCCGCCGACGAGCACGCGATGCGGCAAATACGTTTCGCCGATCACGCGGCGCAGCTCCGTGCTTTCGCCTGTGAGCGCGATTTCTTTCGGCACACCGACGCGCCATTCGCCTACGCCTAGGAGGAAGCCGAAGCCGGACGGATAGCGCTCCGCGAGCGGGGCGATTGCTTCGAGCGCTTCGGTTGCGACCCGCTCGTAGCGCTCTTCGCCGAACAACAGCGCGAGTCGCAGGAAAACGTCGCACGCGACGGAGTTGCCGGACGGCGTCGCGTTGTCGAAGAGATCCTTCGGGCGCGTGATGAGCGGCTCGTGATCGGTCGGCGTGTCGAAGAAGCCGCCGTTCGTTTCGTCGCGAAAGCGCGTGAGGATTTGTTCGCCGAGTCCGCGCGCGGCGTCGAGATATTTGCGCTCGAACGTCGCTTCGTACGCGAGTATGAGTCCCCACGCGACGCCCGAGTAGTCCTCGAGCAGTCCCGGAATTTTCGCGTGGCGCGTGAGGCGTCCGTTTGCGTCGATGCGCGTGAGCAGAAAGTCGGCGTTGCGTCGCACGACATCGTCGTAGCGATGGAACGCGATCGCCGCTTCGGAAAACGCGGCGAGCATCCACCCGTTCCACCCCGCGAGAATTTTCTCGTCGCGTGCGGGCCACACGCGCTGCGCGCGCACGCCGTACAGCTTGCACTTGCCGCGCGCGGCGAGCTCCGCGTGCGCGTCGGGGTCACCAACGAGGTTGAGGATGTTCTGCTCCTCCCAATTGCCCTCCTCGGTGATGTCGTAGAGCTCGCAGAATGCGCGGCCTTCTTCCTCGCCGAGGATCGAGAGCACTTCGGCGCGCGTCCAGACGTAGAACTTTCCTTCCTCCCCCTCGGAATCGGCATCGAGCGTCGAATAGAACGCGCCGTCGGGCGAGGTCATCTCGCGCTGGACGTAGCCGAGGATTTCGTTCGCGATGCGCGCAAAGAACGGCTCCTTCGTCCACTGCCACGCGCGTGTGTAGAGCCGCGCGAGCAGCGCGTTGTCGTAGAGCATCTTTTCGAAATGCGGCACGAGCCAGCGCTCGTCGACGGAGTAGCGATGAAAGCCGCCGCCGATCTGGTCGTACATGCCGCCGCGCGCCATTTTGGTCAACGTGTTGACGACGATCTCGCGCAGCTCCGCGTCGCCGGTGCGCACGGCGACCTGCATCAGAAACTCGAGCGACATGGATGGCGGGAATTTCGGCGCACGTCCAAAGCCGCCGTGCATCGGGTCGTAGCTCTGCGCGAATCGATGCGCGGCCGCGGTCAGTTCCGGCTGCGCGAGCGTGCGCTCACCGCGCGGCATCTGTGAGGACGTCGCGATCGCGTTCTTCACTTCGTTCGACGCTTCTTCGACGTCTGCGCGCCGCGTGCGATACGCGTCGGCGACGTGTGCGAGCACGCGCGGGAATCCCGGCATCCCATGACGATCGACCGGCGGGAAATACGTGCCCGCGTAGAACGGCCGCGCATCGGGCGTGAGGAACACCGACATCGGCCAGCCGCCGTGGCCGGTCATCATCTGCACAGCCTGCATGTAGATCGAGTCGATGTCGGGGCGCTCCTCGCGATCGACTTTGATCGACACGAAATCGCGATTCAGCACCGCCGCGACGTCGTCGCTCTCGAACGACTCGCGCTCCATCACATGGCACCAGTGACACGCCGAGTATCCGATCGAGAGGAACACCGGTTTGTCTTCCGCGCGCGCTTTCGCGAACGCCTCTTCGCCCCACGGATACCAATCGACCGGGTTGTGTGCGTGCTGCAACAGATACGGCGAGGTTTCGTTCGCGAGTCGGTTTTGAGGGCTCATTTCCCCACCTGAATCACTTCCAACAGCTGCGGCGGAAATCCCCGCAGCTCGAAGTACTCCTGCTCCAGCTCTTCGATCTGGAAGCGATCGAGGCCGGAGTTCGTGAGGAAGTCGGCGCGCATTTTCGCGTCCTGATCGTCGATGATCCGCGGCAGGAGCTGGTTGATGTAGAACGCCTCGAGGCGGATCTTCGTGATCACTTCTTCGAGCAGCGCGTCGTTGACGCTCTCCTGTAGTTCGTACAGCTCCGGATCGTGCGCGATCTCCGCGCGGATCTCGCGGCGGAACGTCTCGCGGCCTTCGACCGTGTTGAGCTCGAGGTAGAAGTTCGACATGCGGCGCCGCGCGACGTTGTAGACCGAGAAGTACGCGCGCTCGCTGCGATTGAGCGCGGAGATCGCCTGCGCGACGTCTGCGATCGATGATTCGTTGTTCTCGATCGAGATGAGGCCGAGCGTGAGCGCGTAGAGTTTTTTCTTGCCGTACGCGAGCGCGTATTCGTTCGACACGATCGGATCGATGAAGAGCTGCTGGAAGAGTCCGCGCTGCATGCCTTCGAAGACTTGCATGTTGCCGAGGAGCGAGCGGACCTGCTCTGGCGAGAGCTCGACGTCGTCCATGAACGCGAGCTTGTTGACGAGTGTGGTCGTGTGGTCGATGCGATCGAACAGCGTCACGAGCTCGCCGAACGATTCGAGGCGCTCGAAGTCTTCTTCCTCGCGGCCGATCTCGTCGATGAGGCGTCCGGTCTCGAGCAGCAGTTCCTCGAACGTCTGATCGCGATTCGCGGCAGCTCTCTGTTTGTTGTCCATGAGCTGCACGAGATCGAGCGAGGAGAGTTTGCGCGTGATGTTGCGGCCGAGAAGGAAGCCGCCGAGGATCTCGCGCGTCGATTGGATGTAATCGGGCTCGTCTTCCTTGGGAACGACGGCGCGCGGCTCCTGCAGCACGATCTCCTCGAGCGTGTCGAAGATCGAGAGCGGCACTTCATTGCGCAGCGACAGCGTGCGCAAACGCATCAGTCGCGCACGCGCCGACGGGTTGATGATCGAGCCCGCGCACGACGCGAGAATGCGCTTGTACTCGTCGATCAGTTCCTGATTGTCGGGATGGTGGTAGATGACGTCGATCTGGATGCGCTCGCGCTGATACGCATCGATCGACGCGCCGGTGGGCGCGGTCTTGATGTCGTCGAGCGAGCGATGCGCCGCGTACGTTTCGCGGCAGAGCTCCGCGAAGCGCTGATGCGAGCGGTGCACGATGCGCAGAAGCACGAGCGTCGTTTCGGGCTCGCCGAGGTGCTCGAGAAATTCGTGCGCGAGCGCGAGGAATTGTCCGCCGCCGACTTTTCGCGAGCGCTTCAGCAATCGCCCCGCCGCTTTGAGCGTCTGCTCCTGCCGGTCGCCGACGTCGTAAGAGCGCCGGCGATCGTCGACGAAGAAAAAGTAATTCGCGACGGCGTTGCCCTGCAGGAAGAGGTTCTCCCACGCCTCGAAGCCTTCGGTGTTTTTCGTGAAGCGGATCTCGTGCGCCTGCGTCGTCGTCGCGCCGAACATGACGAGGCGATTGACGACTTCATCGTTCAGCAGGTCGCCGACGGGCAGATGTCCGCCGAACATGTACTCGCCAAAGATCCCGCCGTTCCCGCGAAATCGCACACCCTCGGGATTGAGCACGATCTCCGAGCTGCCGCCGAAATAGCGAACGACGCCGCGCGCGGACGCGAGCTGCTCGAAGAAAAAGCGGCGATCGACGTCGGGACCGGCAACGACGGCGAAGTATTCGATGCTCTCGCCGAGGAAGCCCTGGTGAACGATCGCGCGGATCACTGGGTGATTCTAGTGGGCAGTGGGCAGTTAGCAGTGGGCAGAAGCGTCAGGAGAACCTTCTGCCTACTGCAAACTGCCCACTGCTCACTACCCCCTCGGGAACGCCTTCTTGTACACCGCGATCAACTGCCAATCGTTCAGATGCGTGTACTTCTGCGTCGTCGAAAGTGACGAGTGCCCCAGCAGCTCCTGAATCCCACGCAAATCCGCGCCCGCGTTGAGTAGATGCGTCGCAAACGAATGCCGCATGGTGTGCGGCGAGATCCCCGCGCGCAGCGACGCTTTGCGCAAGTACCCATCGAACAGCCTCCGCACGCTGCGCTGCGTGATGCGCTGTCCGCGATAGTTCACGAACAACGCATGTTCCTCGGACGACGCGGGAATGAGATCGTTGCGAATCGCGAGGTACGCGTGGAGCGCCTCCTCCGCTTTCGAGCCAAACGGCACGATGCGCTCCTTCGATCCTTTGCCGCGCACCTTCACGAGCCGCGCGCGCAACTCGATTTCGTCGACGTCGATGCCGACGAGCTCGCCGATGCGTAGGCCGGATGCGTAAAGCAGCTCGAGCCATGCGCGATCGCGGATGCCGAGTGGGGATTCGAGATCGGGTTGCTCGAGCAGCAATGCGATGTCGGAGGGTTGCATCACCGACGGCAGATGCTTCTCGCGCTTCGGCGTCGTCACCGTGCGCGCGGGATTTGCTTCCATGTGCCCTTCGCGCATCAGGAATTTGAAAAACGTCCGCAGCGCGGAGAGATGACGCGCGATCGACGAGCGGCTCAGTTTGCGCCGCGCAAGATGCGCGAGATACGCGCGAATCGTCAGGTGATCGACGCGCCGCAAGTCGAGCTGCTCACGCGTCATCGAGAAGTAATCGTTGCAGAGAAACGAGAGGAAGGACTCGAGGTCGTCGCGGTAGGCGGCGATGGTGTTCGGCGAGACGTTGCGCTCGTACGTCAGATGATTCAGGAACTCGCCGATTTCGTCTTTCACGCGCGCCCACCCCTTCACGTGTCATCCTGAGCGGGCGGCGGGTGGGTGCGAAGGATCCCCCGCAGAAACACGCTCGTCGCTCCGCCGGCAGGGATCCTTCGCGCCCACCCTGCCACACGCTCAGGATGACACGCGATTCTGATAGCGTACGCGCCATGTCAACAGACGCACCACTGAAAAAGACGCCGCTGAATCAAACGCACAAAGACCTCGGCGGCAAGATGGTCGATTTCGGCGGCTGGGAGCTGCCGGTGCAGTTCTCCGGAATTCTCGACGAGCACGAGGCCGTGCGCACGAAGGCCGGCATCTTCGACGTCTCGCACATGGGCGAGATCACGGTGCGCGGACCGCAGGCGCTCGCGCTGCTGCAGAAGACGACGTGCAACGATGTTTCCGCGCTCAGCGACGGCCGCGCGCAATACAACGGTCTGCTCTATCCGACGGGTGGATTCGTCGACGACATCCTCATCTATCGCCTGGGCGCCGACGATTACTTCGTCGTCGTCAACGCATCGAACAGCGACAAGGACTTCGATTGGATGCACGAGTCCGCGCAGGGACTCGAAGTCGACGTGCGCAACGCGAGCAGCGAATGGGCACAGCTCGCGATTCAGGGTCCCGACGCGGAGAAAACGCTGCAGACGCTCACCGATCTGCCGCTCGCGCCGATCAAGTACTACCGTTTTGCGAAAGGAGTCTTCGACGGCGCGAACGCGATCGTTTCGCGCACCGGCTACACCGGCGAGGACGGATTCGAGATCTACGTCGAGCCCGAAGACGCGCCGCGCATCATGCGCCACCTCGTCGACCTCGGCGTAAAGCCATGCGGCCTCGGCGCGCGCGACACACTGCGCCTCGAAGCGAAGATGGCGCTCTACGGGAACGACATCGATCACACCACCACGCCGATCGAAGCGGACCTTGCGTGGATCGTGAAACTGGAGAAGGGTGACTTCGCCGGACGCGACGTGCTGTCGCGCGAAAAAGACGAAGGACCGCGCCGCAAGCTCGTCGGATTCGAGATGATCGACCGCGGCATCGGACGCCACGGATACCCGATCGTCGACGGCTCCGAAGAGGTGGGCGTCGTCACCAGCGGCACTCACTCGCCGACATTGAAAAAAGCGATCGGTCTCGCATATCTTCCGCTCGACAAGTCGGCCCAGGGGAACGAGTTCACGATCCTCATCCGCGGAAAAGAGACTCGAGCGCGCGTAGTTCCCACTCCGTTCTACAAGCGCGCGAAGTGAGGAAACACCGATGACCACGCCGGAAGACAGCAGATACGCAAAGAGCCACGAGTACGTGCACGTCGAAGGCGACATCGGCACGATCGGCATCACGGAGTACGCACAGAAAGAGCTCGGCGACGTCGTGTTCGTCGAGCTGCCGCAGGTCGGCACGCAGGTCGAAGCCGCGAACGAAATGGGCAGCATCGAATCGGTGAAAGCCGTCTCCGATCTCTTCGCGCCCGTCACCGGCGAAGTCGTCGAGGTGAACGAAGCCCTCGCGGACAAGCCGGAGCTCGTCAACACCGACCCGTACGGCGACGGCTGGATGATCCGCGTCCGCCTCAGCGATCCGACCGAGGTCGATGAGCTGATGAACGCGGAAGAGTATGAAGAGTGGATCCAAACGGAGAAGTAGGTAGTGATCGGTGATCAGTGATCGAGGCGGTTTTGATCACCGATCACTGATCACCGATCACGAAAACATGAGCCTCCCCGACCCCACCGACACTTCCTCCACCCAGCGCTACATTTCCAACGCGTCCGAAGACATCCGCGAGATGCTCGAGGCTGTCGGCGTCGATACGATCGACCGCCTCTTCGATTCGATTCCCGCGAACGTCAAGCTCGATCGCCTGCTCGACATCCCCGGTCCGTGGTCGGAGATCGAATCGCGTCGCTGGTTCAAGGGACTCGCGGCGCGCAATCGCACGGCGGCGGATCACATGTCGTTCCTCGGCGCAGGCGCGTACGCGCACTATCAGCCCGCGTGCATCGATCAGCTGCTGCTGCGCGCGGAGTTCCTCACCGCGTACACGCCGTATCAGCCCGAAGTCTCGCAGGGCACGCTGCAGTCGATCTTCGAGTACCAGACGCACCAGTGCATGCTGACGGGGCTCGACGTCGCGAACGCGTCGCTCTACGACGGCTCGACTGCGTTGTGCGAAGCAGTGCTGCTCGCGGAGCGCGTCGGCAAAGGCAAAAAGAAAATCGTCATCGCGAAGTCGGTGCATCCGCACTACGTCGCGACGGTCCGCACGTACATCCAGAATCTCGGCATCGAGATCGCCGAAGTCGGATGGAACGATGACGGCAGCGTCGATCTCGACGCGTTGCGCGCTGCGTGTGACGGCGCATTCGGCATCGCGATCCAGTCGCCGAATTTTCTCGGCGTCGTCGAAGACTACGATGCGATCGCGAGCGCCGCGGGTGACATCGCGAAGATTGCAGTGGTGACCGAGGCGACTTCGTTCGGGATTCTTGGTCCGCCGGGGGCTCATGGATTCGATATCTGCGTCGGCGAAGGACAGGCGTGGGGAGTGCCGACGCAGTTCGGCGGCCCGTACGTCGGCTTCATGGTCGTGCGCGATGCGCTCAAGCGGCACATGCCGGGTCGTCTCGTCGGCGAGACCGTCGATGTCGACGGCCGCCGCGCGTACGTGCTCACGCTCGCGACGCGCGAACAGCACATCCGACGTGGAAAAGCGACGTCGAACATTTGCACGAACGAGGCGCTGATCGCGCTGGCCGCGAACATCTATCTCTCGCTGATGGGCAAGGAAGGTCTGCGCGAAGTCGCGACGCAGAGCATGCAGAAAGCCGCCTACCTGCGCGATCGATTGCGCGCGATCTCGGCGGTCAACATCGTCTTCAACGGTCCGATGTACAACGAGTTCGTCGTGCGCACGCCATTCCCCGCGAACGAGATCCTCCGCGACCTGGAACGCGACAAGATCCTCGGCGGCATTCCGCTC
>DATKFO010000632.1:0-3110 GCA_035544355.1 Thermoanaerobaculia bacterium | reverse complement strand
CGCTTTGTGATCCGGATCAGAAAGCGGTGGCTTTGCCACC
This sequence comes from Thermoanaerobaculia bacterium, assembly GCA_035544355.1. Taxonomy (GTDB): domain Bacteria; phylum Acidobacteriota; class Thermoanaerobaculia; order Gp7-AA8; family Gp7-AA8; genus DATKFO01. Next base: position 3,070 of record DATKFO010000632.1, on the reverse strand, counting down.
GCACTTCTGGACATGCGAGCTCGACTCGGCAGCGCAGCGGTTCTGCTCTTCGCATTTGTTGCCGCACTGAGCGTGTTCACGCGCGTGTGGCAGCGATCCGCGTTCGAAGATCTCGCAAAGCAGCCGGGCGGATGGCTCGGCGCGATCGCGATCGTCGCGTGCAGCGCGATCGTGCACGAGCTGCTGCATGCGATCGCGTGGATGCTCGTCGCGCACGTGCCGTGGCGCGCGATCTCGTTTCATCCGACGTGGCGCGGATTGGGACTCGCAGCGCGAGTCGATACGCCGTTGCCCGCGCGCGCGTACAAAATCGGCGTCGCGGTTCCGGCGCTCACGCTCGGACTGATCCCGATCGTCATCGGCATCGCGACGGGCTCGGGCTTGTGGCTGCTGTGGGGACTCTTCTTCCTGTTCGAATGCTTTGCCGACCTGATCGTGCTGTTCACGGGGCAAATTCGGCAGTGATCGTGCTTTGTTTTCGGGTATGAACACAAAACCGAAGAGCTCGAGAGCGGACATCGTGAAGCGCGTCGTGACGCCTGCAGCGTTGTGGGTCGTGAACAAGGCGCTCGATCAGCCTCGCGTGAAAAAACAGACGGCAGGACTGCAGTCGCGCGTCGACGCGGCAAAGAAGAAAGCGCTTCGTTCGATCCAGCGAGCGGCACGCAACGCGGCGTCGAATCCCGCATGGCTCGCCGCAAGCGCAGCCGCCTTCGCCCTCGGCATCGGATTGATCGCGAAGGCATCGCGCGGGTAATGTTGAGGCACAGGCGCTTCTGTCTGTGCCTCGATGAAATTCGTTCTGCTGATCGTCGTCGCGTTGCTGCTCGCGCTCGTCGTCTTCCTTTGGGCGACGACGTCGATGCCGGGGCGCTCGTATCGCGGTGTACTTCCGACCGCGACGCGCGAGCAACGCGCGCTCGCGGAAGAACTGCGTCGCGACGTCGTCGCGCTTTCGGCGTTCGCGCCGCGCAGCACGTACGCGCCGCACGAATTGCGCGCCGCATCGCGCTACCTCGAGCGCGAGCTGCCGGCGAAGCAGGAGTACGTCGTCGACGGCGTGGTCTGCGAGAACCTCGAGATCGAGATTCGCGGCACGACGCGCGCGGACGAGATCGTCGTCATCGGCGCGCACTACGATTCGATCGATGAGTCGCCCGGCGCGGACGACAACGCGAGCGGCGTCGCCGCACTGCTCGCGCTCGCGCGGCGCTTCGCGAATCAGAAACCGGCGCGCACGCTGCGCTTCGTTGCATTCGTGAACGAAGAGCCGCCGCATTTCAAAACCGAGCAGATGGGCAGCTACGTCTGGGCGAAGCGCGCGCACGAGAAGCACGAGCGCATCGTCGCGATGCTGAGCCTCGAGTCGATGGGCTACTACGACGCGAAGCGCGGCGCGCAGCACTATCCGCGTCCGCTCGATCTCCGCTATCCGAAGACCGGCGACTTCATCGCGTTCGCCGGCAATTTCGATTCACGCGAGCTCGTGCGGCAATGCGCCGGCACGTTCCGCCGCACGACGAACTTTCCGTGCGAAGGCGCGGCCGTGCCCGAGGTCATTCCGGAGATCGGCTGGTCCGATCAGTGGTCGTTCTGGCAATTCGGCTGGCCCGCGCTGATGGTCACCGACACCGCGCTCTTCCGCAATCCGCACTACCACCAGCGCACCGACACCGCGGAGAAACTTGACTACGAGCGGATGGCGCGAGTGGTGGAGGGGGTCGGCGAAGTGATCAAGGAGCTCAGCTCCGCTCGATGACGACGATCGTCAAGTCATCATCGATGCGCGCGCCCATCGCGCGCAGCTCGTCGACTACGCCATCGATCGACGTCATCGAGCGCACGATCGACTCGACGCGGTCGTAGCCGATCGGCGCGTCGTTCACGAGCGCCTCGGGCAATCCATCCGAGAAGATCACGAGGCGTTCGCCGCGATCGAGTGTGATGCGCGTCGATTCGTAGCGCGACGTTCGCATCGCGCCGAGGGGGAGGCGGTCGCCTTGGAACGCGACGGTGCGTGGCGCGGCGTCGGTGTTGAGCACGAGCGGATCGGGCATCCCGGCGTTGACGATCTCCATCTCTCCGTTCGCGGGTGTGAAGCGCACGAACAGCATCGCCACGAACTCGCGGCGCTGCAGTTGCTCGCACAGACTGCGATTGAGCGCGTTCATCACGTCCGCCGCGCCGCCGGTCGACGCGAGGAACGGGATCATCGCTTTGCATGACGCCATGATCAGGCTCGCCGCGATTCCCTTCCCCGAAACATCCGCCGCCACGATCGCCTCGGCATCATCCGCGAGGCGCACGACGTCGTAGAAGTCGCCGCCGACGATGTGCGCCGCGTCGGTGCGCGCGGTGACGCGGAATCCTTCGCGCTCCACGATCGGCGGCGGCAGAAGGCGCTGCTGCATCTCGCGCGCGATCTCGAGCTCCTTCTCCGCGAACTCGTGCTCCTTCAATCGCTCGATGCTCGCGCGCAGGCGATCGTTGCGCTTGCGGTTGTGATGGAGGATGAAGCCGATGATCGTCGAGATGACCGCGGCGGCGCTGACCGAATAGATGAGGTGATACGGAGTCGCTCCGAAGTCGTCGTCGTGTTTGCCGCGAATGGCCTGCACGATGAGCACGCCGCCGAAAAAGCCGATCCAGCCGCCCGCGGCGTAAAGCACGACGCGGAAGAACACGGGATAGCGGCTCTGCTCGATCGCCCAGCTCAGCATCGTCTCGAGCAGCCGCGCCGCGAGCATGATCGTGACGCCGAGGATCATGTTGCGCCAGATCGAGGGGAAGTCCGGCATGTGCTTCGTGCCGCCGCTCTCGAGGAACGGAATGCAAAGCCCGACCGCCGCGCCGAGAATCGTGCCGCGCGCGACATCGCGCCACGAGCGCCAGCCATACGTGCGTTGCTGAGGGAGAGTTGCCGACATGCGCGTGCTTACGAGTGTAGCGTGAGCGAGTTCTGAGGACTCTCATTCCAGTGTCATCCTGAGCGGGTGGCGGGTGGGCGCGAAGGACCCCCTGCCGACAGAGCGCGTCTCGTGCACCGGAGGGGATCCTTCGCAGCCCACCC
>DATKFO010000631.1:0-5049 GCA_035544355.1 Thermoanaerobaculia bacterium | reverse complement strand
CGGCGAAGTAGGCGAAGGTCTTGAAGGCGCTCCCCGGCTGGCGGCGCATGGCCGACGTGCGATCGAACGCGGAGAGATTGAAGTCGGTGCCGCCGACCAGAGCCCGCACGCCGCCGTTGCGCGGATCGACGGACAGCAGCGCGACTTGCAGCGGCTCCTGCCGCGATTGCTCGCGAATCCAGCGGTAGCGCGCTTCGAGCTGCGACGGTGCACGTCGCGCGACACGTTCGGCTGCGCGCTGCGCGTCGGGATCCATCTCGCACGTGATCGTGAGTCCGCCTTCGAGCACGCGGCGCAATCCAACGCGCTTCACGACTTCGGCACGCAGCGCCTGCACGTAAAACGGGAAGGGCATCGCAGGCAGCACGCCCTCGCGAACTGCAACGGTGCGCGCGACAGCATTGCGATATTGCGCGTCGTCAATCCAGCGACGTTCGTGCATCACTGCGAGGATCGCGTCGCGGCGCGCGTGCACGAGATCGGGACGCTTGATCGGATTGTCGCGATTCGGCGCGCGCACGATCGAGGCGAGCAGCGCGGCTTCATCGACGCGCAGTGCACGTGCCGGTTTCGCGAAGTACAAACGCGACGCTTCGTCGACGCCGAGGATTGGGCGGCCTTCGTGGTGCCCGAGGTAGACCTCGTTGAGATAGATCTCGAGGACGTCGTTCTTCGAGAGGCGAAGGTCCAGGATGACCGCGAGAATCAGCTCGACGAACTTGCGGCGCCACGTGCGCTCGTTGCTGAGGAAGCGCTGCTTGATGATCTGCTGATCGATCGTGCTGCCGCCCTGCTGGATGCCGCGCGCGCGCACGTTCGTGAGCAAGGCGCGCGCGATTCCGATCGGATCGATGCCGATGTGATGGCGAAAGCGCACGTCTTCCGCGGCGATGAACGCGTCGCCGACGTGACGCGGAAGCTCGCCGAGCTGCAGCGGCGGCGTGACGCGCCAATCGACGCCGTACACGCGCACGATCTCGCGCTCGCGCGGCGCGGAAACGAGGATCGTCGGCTCGCGCCACGTGTGATGCGCGAGCTCGCGCGACACGCGGCGATTGAGAATCGAGACGTAGATCAGGAACGATTCCACGACGATGAGCAGCGCCGTTCCGAATGCGATGAACGCGTAGCGTCGTGCACGTGACAATCGATGCATGTTCGTCTACATTGTTTTTCGTGCAACTCATACACCGGGTTGCTGATTTACACGCGCTGCCAACCGACTTTTTGAGAAGGAGATAACCACCATGGCTTCGAAGAAGAAGGGCGGGAAGAAGGCGCCGGCCAAGAAGGCGTCGAAGAAGGCCACGAAGAAAGCGGCCAAGAAGAAACCGTCCTACGCCGCAAAGAAGGCTTCGAAAAAGAAGCCGGCCAAGAAAGCTCCCGCGAAAAAAGCTCCTGCAAAGAAAGCTGCTGCGAAGAAAGCCCCCGCGAAGAAAGCAGCCAAAAAGGCTCCCGCGAAAAAAGCGCCCGCGAAGAAAGCTCCAGCTCCAGCGAAGAAAGCTCCGGCCAAGAAGAAGGGGCCGGTCCGCAGCGCGATCAGCAAAGTCGTCGCCGCGGTGAAGGAAACGATTTCGCCGAGCACTCCTCCGGCGACGGAGAGCTACGCGACTGCCGGTGATGCCGAGAGCAAGAGCGCAGACGATTCTCCGACCGTTGGGACGGGCATTACGCCCGGCGGCGGGATCTAGCGACTTCCGGAGTGCGGCGACGCGAGTCGCCGCACCCGTCTCAAAGTGTGGCACAGACACTCTTGTCTGTGCGCCCCGCGCAGAACGAGCCGATGCACACTGGGCTCCGGCCTCCCGAGTGCGCACAGACAAGAGTGTCTGTGCCACATCGCTGCGGCTACCCCTACGTTTCGCGGAAGACTTTTCGAATTCGCTTCGAGAAGTACTTCTCCGGCAGTCCGCCTTTGAACTTGCCAAGCTGCTTTGCTTTTCGGAACGAGCGGAGCGCGGCGTTCTTGTAGGCCTCATCGGCCTCGAACGCGTACACCGAATATTGCGACGCGCCGAGGAAGGCGTAGATCCAGCCGTTGTTCGGCAGTTTGCGTGAGAGATCTTCGAAGCCGCGTGCAGCGGTTTCGAACTCGCCTGCGAAGTAGTTTTCGAGCGCGTTGCGCAGCAGCGGCCGGTAATCGGCGAGCACTGCGTCGGCTGCGGAGATCGGACGCGTCGGCACGGGGGTCGGCGTCGGAACGCCCGGCGCGGTGGCGAGATCGGCGATCGTCGCTGCGTTGTCGGCGATGCTGATGATGGTGTTGTAGTCGTCGTTCGATTTCGCGGTCGAGTTCTTCGTCGCCGCGTCGGCGATCATCGACGTCGCCTGCTGATATTGCGGCGACGCCGTCGCTTTGCGCTGCTGCGCGGAGGTGAGGTGCTGCTTCGCGGTGTTGATCGCAGCTGCGGCACGCGCACGCAACGCGGGATCGATCTGCGGCACTTGCACCGGCGTCGGAGTTGGAGTCGGATTGACGGGAGTCGGTGTCGGCGGTTTGACGGTCTGCGTCGGAGGCGGCTCCGGCGTGCTCTCCGAAGCGAGCTTCATCTTCGCCATCTGCATCAGCATGTCGATCGAGCCGAGGTTTTCCGGCCCCGGTCCGGTCGTCCGCTCGAGATCGGCGATGGCTTGTTCGTACTTGCCGAGGTTCAGGTTCGCGACGCCGCGGTAGTAGTACGGGTGATAGTTGATGAAGATCGCGCCGTACGTGCGCGCCTTGTTGTCTTCCCTCGCGTTGCCGCCGATCGCGCTCGTCATCTTCTGCACGGCGAGCTGCCACTGCCCTTTGCGGACCGCGATGATGCCGGCGTCGTAATCGTCGTACCACGACGCGTTGGCGACGCCGAGTGCTACGAAGAACGCGATCGCTGCAATCGTGACCGTGCGTGCGCGGCTCATCACTGATCCATCTCCCGTGTCAGCGCGTCGATGTCGACTTTGCCGAGATCGATCGTCTTCGTATTCTTCTTGCCCGCTTCGATCTCGACGTTGATGTTCTTGTTCGCGTTGTTCGGACCGCTCAGCGTGATCGTGTACGTCCCCGGATCCAAATCGATCCGCGCCGGCGTCGACCGAGCATCCTCGGTCAGCGGGATCTCTCTCTGATTTGACGCGTCGACGATCTTTTCGATATCGCCCCACGGCGTCGCGGACAGCAGTAGCACGCCTTTGCCCGCCGGCACCGGTGCGGTGCTCGTCGGCGCGGTTGTGACGATCTGCGTGCCGCTCGTTGCCGAAGTGTCGGTGGGGGTCGTGACGTCTTTCTTGTTCATCACGAAGTAGCCGCCGATTCCGAGCGCGATCACGACGACGGCGGCAATCGCGCCGTACAGCATCGCGTTCGACTTCTTCGCGGGCATCGAGATCTGCCGTTCGAGCACCGTAGCTTCCGCAGGTGCGTCGCTCCAGCGCACTTTCGCTTCCTGCTGCGTCGGCGCGGCGGCGGTCGGTGAGTCGAGGCGCTCCATGACCGTGGCTTCGTCGCTGCCGATCGTGCGCGACGGGACGCCGGGCGACGTCAGGCCGCGCTCCATCACCGTCGCTTCATCCGCCGCCGCACGCGTTCCGGTGGGACCGACGCGCTGTCCCGGCATCGTGCCGCCGGTTACCGTACCGGTCGGTACGGGAGGCACACCGGCCATCGTTTGCTGTGTTTGCTGCACGCCGCCGAGCGTCGGCGACGGCGTGGTGCCGGTGAACTTCGGCAGATCGGCGAGGGTCTGCGCGCCGGAGAGTGTCACCATCCGCTCGCCGAGTCCGTATTTCTGATCGGGCGCGATCGTGTTGCGAATTGCTTCGAGCGCCGACGCGAAATCGGCAGCGGTCGGGAATCGCGCGTCGCGATTTTTCTCGAGCGACTTCATGATCAGCGACTCGAGCTGCGACGGCACGCGAATCGCGGGGTTGATCTCCGCGATCGCCGGCGGTTTTTCGGTGACGTGTTTGAGGATGTAGCCGTGCGGGTTCGTGGCCTGGAACGGCGCGCGGCCCGCGAGCATCTCGTACATCACGATGCCGAACGAATAGAGATCGCTGCGCGGATCGAGATGTTCGTTTTCCTTCAGAAATCCCGCCTGTTCCGGCGACGCGTATTTCAACTTGCCGAGGAACATGCCGGTCTGCGTGAGGCCTTGTCCGCCTTCGCCTTCGGCGAGCTGTTTGGCGATGCCGAAGTCGATGACCTTCACGAGCAGTTTCCCGTGATGGTCCTGCGACAGCATGATGTTCTCGGGGGAGATGTCGCGATGGATGAGACCCATCGAGTGCAGGTGATCGAGTCCCTGCAGCGCCTGCACGGAAATCTCGACGGTGAGGCGCGGCGGCAGCGGTCCGTTCGTCGCGATCCACTTCTGAATGTTCGTGCCGTCGATGAACTCCCAGACCATGTAGTACGAGCCGTCTTCGAGCTGCGCGAAGTCGTAGAGCATCGCCAGGTTGCGATGCTTGATCATCGTCGACGTGCGCGCCTCCTGCAGGAAACGCTGCAATCCCTGATCGTCGCTGGCGACGTTCGGCCGCATGATCTTGATCACGCGGAGCTCGTTGAGATGGATGTGGCGGACCTTGAAGATCTCGCCCATGCCGCCGACGCCGAGGCGATCGATGATCTGGTACTTGCCGTCGAGCAGCCGCGTCGAATACGTCCGCTGAAACACAGTGACGCGCTCGCCGCAGCTCGGACACTGCTCGAGTTGCGAATCGATCGGCTGCTTGCAGCGGAGGCAGGTGATTGGGTTCATGGTCTCTCCAGTGAGCAGTTAGCAGTAGGCAGTGGGCAGAAGAAACCGCCGCCATCAATGTCTGCCCACTGCCTACTGCTCACTGCCCACTTCATCAATGGTCTCGTAACACGTAACTGCACGCCGGGTCCGCACCGAATCGCACGATGTCTCCCGGCTTCAGAGTGACTTTCTCGATCCTCGTGTTGTTGACATACGTTCCGTTCGCCGATTTCAGATCTTCGAGCAGCGGCGCCGGTCCGTTCAGGGTGATGCGCGCGTGGCGTCGCGACACCGCCGGATGCGTGAGCACGATCGAGCACGTGCG